>SLOR01000401.1 GCA_007132395.1 Bacteroidales bacterium | reverse complement strand
CTCAGGCCGACGTAGCTCAGGGGTAGAGCGCTTCCTTGGTAAGGAAGAGGTCACGGGTTCAATTCCCGTCGTTGGCTCAAAGGTGAATCGTTTTATTACATTTGGAAATTATAGAATCCCTTTTTTAAAATTTAAACATCCAGTTAGATATGGCAAAAGAAAAATTCGTACGTAGTAAGCCGCACGTGAATATTGGTACCATTGGTCACGTTGACCACGGTAAAACCACCCTCACCGCTGCGATCACAACTGTATTGGCCAGCAAAGGTCTTTCAGAACTGAGAAGCTTCGATTCTATCGACAACGCACCTGAAGAAAAAGAAAGAGGTATCACCATTAATACTGCTCACGTAGAGTATCAAACAGAAAACCGTCACTATGCTCACGTTGACTGCCCAGGTCACGCTGACTACGTGAAGAACATGGTTACAGGTGCTGCCCAGATGGACGGTGCTATTCTGGTTGTTGCTGCAACTGACGGCCCCATGCCACAAACACGCGAGCACATCCTTTTGGCTCGTCAGGTTGGTGTGCCCCAGCTGGTAGTTTTCATGAACAAGGTTGACCTTGTTGATGATGAAGAACTTCTTGACCTGGTTGAAATGGAAGTACGTGAACTACTTTCTTTCTACAATTTTGATGGCGACAACATTCCTATTATCCGTGGCTCTGCCCTCGGTGGACTCGAAGGAGAAGAAAAATGGGTTGAAAAAATTATGGAACTTATGGATGCTGTTGATAGCTTCATCCCCGAGCCAACTCGTGAAGTTGACAAGGATTTCCTGATGCCCGTTGAAGACGTATTCTCTATTACAGGCCGTGGTACTGTTGCTACCGGTAGAATTGAAACCGGTGTCATCAAAACAGGTGAGCCCGTTGAGATTATTGGTATGGGTGCAGAAAAACTTAAGTCTGTTGTTACAGGTGTTGAGATGTTCCGCAAAATTCTTGACACTGGTGAAGCTGGTGATAACGCCGGTCTGCTGCTCAGAGGTATAGATAAGGATGCTATCCACCGTGGTATGGTTATCGTTAAGCCCGGTTCTGTTACACCTCACCACAAATTCAAAGCTGAGGTATACGTACTGAAGAAAGAAGAAGGTGGCCGTCACACTCCATTCCACGACAAGTACCGTCCTCAGTTCTTCTTCAGAACAACTGATGTTACCGGTGAAATTTTCCTTCCGGAAGGTGTGGAAATGTGTATGCCTGGTGATAACCTCACCATTACTGTTAACCTTATCAACGACATCGCCATGAACAAAGGTTTGAGATTTGCGATTCGCGAAGGTGGCCGTACAGTAGGTGCAGGTCAGGTAACTGAAATCCTTGAGTAATTTCAATTGCACAATATATTAAAGGGATGACCTGGCAACAGGTCTCCCTTTATCTACGGGTGTAGCTCAATTGGTAGAGTAGCGGTCTCCAAAACCGTTGGTTGTGGGTTCAAGTCCTACCACCCGTGCAATGTATTAGAATATTTGGTTGCCAGGGGGTCTTGATGTGAGAACAAGACCCTTAAACATCTGAAAACATTTAAAAAAGAATTCAGACAGATGAAAAAAATAGTAAATTATTTCAGTGAAACTTACGATGAATTGATCAATAAAGTTTCCTGGCCTACCTGGAGTGAACTGCAAAGTAGCGCAGTAGTTGTTTCCATTGCTTCCCTTATAATCGCAGTCGTGGTTTATCTGATGGATATGACATTCAGCTCCGTTCTCAAGCAATTTTACAGGCTCTTTCTGTAGGTCTTTGACCTTTTCAGAGTAGAGTTCTTTAAGTTTGCTCGCTGAATATTCTAATATTCATTCTTCTAAAATCAGTAGCATTAAACGGGAAATCAATTACTTTTCTTTAGTATGAGCGAACAAGTTAAAAAGTGGTATGTAGTCAGGGCGGTTAGCGGTAGCGAGAAAAAAGTCAAGCAGTATATCGAGAGTGAGATTAGCCGCCTGGGATTAGAAGAATACGTATCGCAAGTACTAATTCCCATGGAAAAAGTCTATCAGGTGCGTAAAGGGAAAAAAATCAGCGCTGAGCGCAATTATTTCCCCGGTTACGTATTGATAGAGGCTTCTCTGGCAGGCGAGGTACCGCATATCATCAAATCTGTACCAGGAGTTTTAGGATTTCTGGGCTCAGCAGGTGAGGCCGTACCTTTGAGAGAACATGAGGTTAATCGTATTCTTGGTAAAGTTGATGAACTTTCCGAGAAAGACGAGGAGCTGAATATTCCTTACATTGTTGGAGAAACTGTTAAAGTAACCGATGGTCCTTTCAGTAGTTTTACCGGAGTTATCGAAGAGATTAACGAAGAGAAGAAAAAACTCAAGGTAATGGTGAAGATTTTCGGACGTAAAACTCCATTGGAATTGAGCTTTATGCAAGTAGAAAAGGAATAATTTTCTGCGTTATTGGTTTTGTCTCGTTCCCTTTTACATTAAAAATTCATTTAAAATGGCAAAAGAAGTTAGTGCGCTTATAAAACTGCAAATCAAAGGAGGAGCTGCCAACCCATCGCCACCCGTAGGACCCGCATTGGGAGCTAAAGGTGTTAACATCATGGAGTTTTGCAAGCAGTTCAATGCCCGTACGCAGGATAAAGCAGGGAAAGTTATTCCTGTTATTATTACTGTTTACAAGGATAAGTCTTTTGTTTTTGTTATTAAGACGCCCCCTGTTGCAATACAACTCAGAGAAGCCGCTAAAATTAAATCAGGTTCGGCAGAGCCTAACCGTATCAAGGTTGCCACAATTTCGTGGGACCAGGTAAGGAACATTGCCGAAGATAAAATGCCTGATTTGAACTGCTTCACTGTTGAGTCTGCCATGCGAATGGTAGCAGGTACTGCCCGCAGTATGGGTATCAAAATCAAAGGAACTGCTCCTTTTTAAACCTTTACCCTATAATAGGCCTAAGGTTATTTTTAAATCAAAGCTTAACGGAATCTTAAAATGGCTAAATTAACGAAAAACCAAAAAGAAGCTTTAGCTAAATTTGATAAGAATGCTGTTTATTCCCTGTCTGACGCGGCGGATGTTGTAAAAAACATTACTTATACAAAATTTGACGCTTCAGTAGATCTGGATATCAGATTAGGTGTTGACCCACGCAAAGCCAATCAAATGGTACGTGGTGTTGTAACACTTCCTCATGGAACAGGTAAAACAGTAAGGGTGCTTGTACTATGCACACCCGATAAAGAAGAAGAAGCCAAAGCTGCCGGAGCTGATTACGTTGGTTTGGATGAATACATTGATAAAATCAAAGGCGGTTGGACCGATGTGGATGTGGTAATTACCATGCCCAGTGTAATGCCCAAAGTGGGTGCACTGGGGCGTATCCTCGGACCCCGTGGCCTGATGCCTAACCCCAAAGCCGGTACTGTTACCATGGATATCGGTAAAGCGGTTCAGGATGTTAAAGGTGGTAAAATTGATTTTAAAGTGGATAAATTTGGTATTGTTCACGCTTCCATCGGTAAAGTTTCTTTCGAGAAAGATAAACTGATTGACAACGCCAAAGAGCTTATCCAAACTATAATCAGGTTGAAACCTGCTGCTTCCAAAGGAACTTATGTGAAAAGCATTTTCTTGTCTAGTACCATGAGCCCGGGTATAGCAGTTGAACCCAAATCAGTAACATTATAAAAACAGGGCTTGCCCTTGCGGGCTCGCCTGAAAGACGGTGATACTTATGAGAAAAGACGATAAATTTCAGGTTATCGAGTCGCTCACCGAAAAGCTGGAAAATAACGAAATCTTTTATTTGACGGACACTTCTGAGCTTGATGTTGAAACCATCAACAGATTAAGAAGATTGTGCTTCAGAAGAAACGTTTCCATGGAGGTTGTCAAAAACACCCTCTTGCGTAAAGCAATGGAAAAATCAGCCAAGGACTTTGAGCCCCTTTACAACGTGTTGAAAGGTGCTACTTCCCTTATGGTTTCAGACACAGGAAATGTGCCTGCCAAGCTGATAAAAGAATTTCGCAAAACCAGCCCTAAGCCTATTCTTAAGGGGGCTTACATTCAGGAAGCTATTTTTATTGGCGAAAGCCAGTTAGATGCTCTTGAAAGCCTCAAATCTAAAGAAGAACTTATCGGTGACATTATTGGCTTGCTTCAGTCACCTGCACAAAATGTTATTTCAGCGCTGCAATCCGGCGGCAATACCATTGCAGGTGTATTAAAGACCCTTTCAGAAAAGGAAGGGTAACAACCCAGAGTAAATTTTACAAGTAAACAAAAGATTAGAAACCCAATTAAAATTCAATAAAAATGGCAGATTTAAAAGCTTTCGCAGAACAATTAGTAAACCTAACTGTTAAAGAAGTTAATGAATTGGCGCAAATTCTTAAAGACGAATATGGTATCGAGCCTGCAGCTGCTCCTGTTGCTGTAGCTGCCGGTGCTGCCGGCGCTGAAGCTGCTGCTGAAGAAGAACAAACTGAATTTGATGTAATCCTCAAATCAGCTGGTGCTTCCAAACTGGCAGTCGTGAAATTAGTTAAAGAACTTACCAGCCTTGGCCTGAAAGAAGCCAAAGAATTGGTAGATGGTGCTCCAAAACCTATTAAAGAGCAAATCACCAAAGATGAAGCTGAATCCCTGAAAAAACAACTGGAAGAAGCTGGCGCAGAGGTTGAAATAAAGTAAGTTTTCATACCTTAAGGATTAGACTTCTGCCAGATGTAAATCTGTTGTAGAGGTCTAATCTTTATTGCTATATAGTTATTTTGGTGAATATTGTTTTTTACTAACAACAAACTTTCATACCTTGGCCGCAACAAATTTAAATAAACAAAGAATTAACTTCGGTTCTGTAATCAGGCATTTTCCCTATCCAGACTTTCTCGAAGTTCAAGTAAAATCATTTCAGGACTTTTTCCAGCTGGAAACTACGCCTGAAAACCGAAAAAATGAAGGCCTTTTCAAGGTTTTCGCCGAAAATTTTCCTATTTCTGACGCCCGGAACAATTTCGTTCTGGAATTTCTGGATTATTTTATTGATCCCCCAAAATATTCTATCCAGGAGTGTATTGAAAGAGGACTTACGTACAGTGTACCTCTTAAGGCTAAGCTTAAACTTTATTGTACAGATCCTGAACATGAGGATTTTGAAACCATCATACAGGATGTGTATTTGGGTACCATACCTTACATGACACCCAAAGGTACTTTTGTAATTAACGGCGCCGAAAGAGTTGTTGTATCGCAGCTTCACAGATCTCCCGGGGTATTCTTTGGAACCAGTGTGCACGCCAACGGAACCCAGCTTTACAGTGCCAGAATTATTCCCTTTAAAGGTTCCTGGATTGAGTTTGCTACCGACATCAACAATGTTATGTATGCATACATCGACAGGAAGAAAAAACTTCCGGTTACCACATTGCTCAGGGCTATAGGTTTCGAAAATGACAAGGATATCCTTGAAATATTTGACCTGGCCGACGAGGTAAAGGTGAGTAAAACCGGACTGAAAAAATATGTAGGTAGGAAACTTGCCGCCAGGGTATTAAGATCCTGGATAGAAGACTTTGTGGATGAAGATACTGGTGAGGTAGTTTCTATTGAACGTACCGAGGTTATCATCGACAGGGAAACCATACTTGAAAATGAACATATTGAACCCATAATCGAATCAGGAGTAAAAACCATTATCCTGCACAAGGAAGATATAAACCTGAACGATTATGCTCTGATATATAACACGCTGCAGAAAGATACCACCAACTCCGAAAAAGAAGCTGTTGAGTTTATCTATCGCCTGCTGCGTAATGCCGATCCACCGGACGACGAAACAGCACGGGGAATGATTGAAAAACTCTTCTTCTCCGATAAGCGTTACGACTTGGGTGATGTAGGCCGCTACAGAATCAACAAGAAGCTCAACCTGACCACCGAAATGGACACCAGGGTACTTACCAAGGAAGATATTATCTGCATTGTGAAGTATCTTATTGAGCTTGTGAATGCCAAGGAAGATGTTGATGATATTGACCACTTGAGTAACCGTAGGGTTCGTACCGTAGGTGAACAACTTTATGCTCAGTTTGGAGTAGGGTTGGCACGTATGGCCCGTACCATCCGCGAAAGAATGAATGTTCGCGACAATGAGGTTTTTGCTCCCACCGATTTGATTAATGCCAAAACCCTTTCCTCGGTTATCAACTCATTTTTCGGAACCAACCAGCTGTCGCAGTTTATGGATCAAACCAATCCGCTGGCTGAGTTGACCCATAAGCGCCGTATGTCAGCCCTCGGACCCGGAGGTCTTTCGCGCGAAAGAGCCGGTTTTGAAGTACGTGACGTTCACTTTACCCACTACGGAAGGCTGTGTACCATTGAAACTCCTGAAGGACCCAATATCGGGCTTATTTCATCCCTTTGTGTTTATGCCAAGGTAAACGACTTAGGGTTTATTGAAACGCCCTATTTCCCCGTTCAAAACGGGAAGGTTGATTTCACCAAGGATCCTGTGTATCTTTCAGCCGAGGAGGAAGAGGAGAACATTATCAGCCAGGCAAACGTAGAAATGAAAAAAGACGGCTCTTTTGCCGCTCCCATGGTAAAAGCTCGTTTCCAGGCCGACTATCCCATTGTTGAGCCCGAAAAGCTTAAACTTATGGATGTGGCACCCAACCAGATTGCCTCCATTGCAGCATCGCTGATTCCATTCCTCGAGCACGATGATGCCAACCGTGCCCTTATGGGAAGTAACATGATGAGGCAGGCAGTTCCGCTCATTAACCCTGAAAGCCCCATTGTGGGTACAGGTCTTGAAGCAAAAGTTGCTGAAGATTCAAGAGTGCTTCTTCATGCTGAAGGTGACGGAATCGTTGAGTATGTAGATGCGAAAGAAATCATTATCCGCTATTCACGCACTGATGAGGAAAAACTGGTAAGCTTTGACGATGATATCAGGATCTATAAACTGACAAAATTCGCTAAAACCAACCAGAGTACATGCATCAACCTCAAGCCCACCGTTTCAAGAGGGCAAAGGGTTGTGAAAGGGCAATTGCTCAGCGAAGGGTATGCCACCAAAGATGGCGAACTGGCTATCGGACGTAACCTGAAGGTGGCTTTCATGCCATGGAAAGGATACAACTTTGAGGATGCCATCGTGGTGTCTGAAAAAATTGTAAGAGACGATATCTTTACTTCCATCCACATTGAAGAGTTCTCTCTCGATGTAAGAGATACCAAGAGGGGTGTGGAAGAGCTTACCAGCGATATTCCCAATGTGAGCTCCGAAGCCATTAAAGACCTCGATGAGTATGGTTTGATAAGGATTGGTGCTGAAGTTAATGAAGGAGACATCCTTATTGGTAAGATTACCCCTAAAGGTGAAACAGATCCCACTCCTGAAGAAAAACTCCTCAGGGCCATCTTCGGTGATAAAGCCGGTGATGTGAAGGATGCTTCCCTTAAAGCACCACCATCCACAAAAGGTGTGGTAATTGACAAAAAGCTCTTTTCAAGGGTTTTCAAGGATAAAAAGGCCAAGACGAAAGAAAAAATCATCATCGAAAAGCTTGATGAAGAATTCAACCGTGAAATCGCCGACCTGAAAGCAAAGCTTGTGGACAAGCTTATCGTTCTGGTGAGCGGTAAAACCTCACAGGGCGTTTCCAACAGTCTGAAAGAAGTTGTGGTAGCCAAGGGAACCAAGTTTACCCAAAAGATACTCCAGACCCTTGATTATGCTATCGTAAATCCCAACAACTGGACTACCGATAAGCAAAAGAATGATTTGATTAAGGAACTGTTGCACAACTATTCTATCAAATACAAGGATATCCTGGGTTCTTATAACCGTAAAAAGTTCACTGCCACTGTAGGTGATGAGCTGCCCACCGGAATCGTGCAACTGGCCAAGATTTACATGGCCAAGAAGCGCAAGCTTAAAGTGGGTGATAAAATGGCAGGTCGCCACGGGAACAAAGGTATTGTAGCCCGTATCGTGCGCCAGGAAGATATGCCGTTCCTTGAAGATGGTACTCCGGTAGATATCGTACTTAACCCCCTGGGTGTACCCTCACGGATGAACCTTGGGCAGATTTACGAAACCGTACTGGGATGGGCCGGTCAGGTGTTGGACGAAAAATTTTCAACCCCCATTTTTGACGGTGCCAATATAGATCAGATTAATGAGCTGATGCGTAAAGCGGGATTGCCCGATAATGGCAAGGTTTATCTCTACGACGGAGGTACAGGACAGCGATTTGACCAGCCTGCCACCGTAGGTGTAATCTATATGCTGAAGCTTGGGCACATGGTGGATGACAAGATGCACGCCCGTTCTATTGGGCCTTACTCGCTCATTACACAGCAGCCCCTGGGTGGTAAAGCCCAGTTTGGTGGTCAGAGGTTTGGTGAGATGGAAGTATGGGCACTGGAAGCATTTGGTGCTGCAAACATCCTGCAGGAAATCCTTACCGTGAAGTCGGATGATGTTATCGGAAGGGCCAAGGCCTATGAAACTATTGTAAAAGGCGATAATATGCCTGTTCCCGGAATCCCCGAATCATTCAATGTACTTGTACATGAGCTCAGGGGGCTGGGGCTGGAAAT
>SLOR01000023.1 GCA_007132395.1 Bacteroidales bacterium | reverse complement strand
GCTGCCAGGATGGTAGCTATAATACGAAGGGTAGTGGTTTTTCCGGCGCCATTGGGCCCCAGCAGGCTGAATACACGGCCGGGATGGCAGGTGAAACTGATGTCGTGCAGGACTTTAAGCGATTTTTCTTTAGCACCCAATTCCTGCATTTGCTTTTTGCTGAGCGGAAACTCTTTACTGAGGTTACTGACTTCTATCATTATCAATTATATTTTAATACAAGTGTTTTTTGAACTTCAAAGTAAGTTAGTCGTGCTGTGAACAGATTTGTTACAGTTTTTGAAAAGAAATGTTAATTTTCTCTGGATGGGGCACATGTTTAGTTATCGCCAGCTAAGACCAGGTTTTCTTAAATAGTTATTCGGCAGACAGTCAACAGCTTATGTTGATGAATGTGTGGTTTTATTTGGTAAGGAAAAGGATGCAGCGAAATTGCCTAACCGGGGGCTTATGAAGAAATCAGGTTTGTATAGGAGTGTTTTAAGAAGTTTATTCTTTCCCCTCCAGTTTTTTGGCTTCATTCCAGAAAACATCCATTTCGTCAAGCGACATTTTGTGCATGTCCTTGTTGGCTTCATTGGTTTTGGCCTCAAGGTATTCGAAGCGACGGATGAATTTTTTGTTGGTGCGTTCCAGGGCACTTTCCGGATTCACATCTATAAAGCGGGAGTAATTGATTAAGGCAAAGAGGAGATCGCCAAATTCCTGCTCAATCTTTTCTTTAGGGGCATTGGTTTCCACCTCGTGCTTCAATTCATTAAGTTCTTCCTGCACCTTATCCCACACCTGGTGGGGCTTTTCCCAGTCGAAGCCTACTCCGCGGGCTTTGTCCTGTATGCGGTAAGCCTTTACCAATGCAGGTAAGGACTTGGGAACTCCTTCAAGTACTTTTTTTCTTTTACCTTCTTGTAGTTTTATCTTTTCCCAGTTTTCCTTTACCTCCTCATCGTCTTTTACCTTTATGTCCCCATAGATATGAGGGTGACGACGAATGAGTTTTTCGTTGATGCCTTCCAGTACATCTTTAATGTTGAAGGAGCCTTTTTCCTGCCCGATTTTTGCGTAAAAAACAATATGAAGCAACAGATCGCCCAGCTCATTTTTTATCTCGTTGAGGTCGTTTTCGAGGATGGCATCGGCCAGTTCGTAGGTTTCTTCAATGGTAAGGTGGCGGAGGCTTTCCAGGGTTTGCTTTTTGTCCCAGGGGCATTGGGCCCTGAGTTCATCCATAATTTTCAATAGTTGTCCGAAAGCCTGTAAGGTATCATTTTTACTCATGGGGATGTTTTTTTACAAAGGTAAGAAACAATGCCTTGTGCCAGGGTGATGAAAATGCAGCTTTACGAAAAACTTTATCCCTGTTGTGTGGCTTAAGGGTTTTTGGTGAAAACAATAAGTTTTTATCTTTGTTTGTATGCCAATGGATATGATAAGAATATGCATGCGTTCGTTAGTGGTTTTTATGCTGCTTGTTGCCAGTATAAGTAACTCGCAGGCTTCCGGAGGTAACCGATTTTTTGGCGAAGCCTCTGTAAAAATTCATGGTGGCTATGTATTGCCCCACGACAAACAGATGCATCATCTCTCGGTTGATAATTTTCTCCTTTACCAGGTTTCTCTGTCTGGACAGACCCGTGGCAACAAGGCCTGGCATCATTTGTATAATCATCCTTACCTGGGTTTTGATTTGCTTTTCGGAGGACTTGGCTACGACGAGGTGCTGGGAAGGGCACTGGCCTTTTTTCCTCACATCCGAACCGGACTACTGCATACTTCCTCACTTTCGTTAGAGCTGAAACACGGATTGGGCCTGGCCTATCTCACACGTTCCTATCATCCTGTAAATAATGAAGAGAATATAGCCATTGGCTCCGCAATGAATATTGCTGTGCATTCCTCCCTGAATTTAAACTGGCAATTTACTCCAGAATGGAGGTTGCTTGCCGGATTATCTCTTACCCATTTCAGCAACGGAAAAATTGAAACCCCCAATAAAGGCCTGAATATTCCCTCTGCGCATCTGGGGATAGCGCATCACTTTTCCAAACCTGAACTTTTGCCCCAATCGCCTGCTTCCGAAAAGCCCCAAATCGAATGGCTGGCAATTGCTGCCGGAGGATTTACTGCCTCCTATCCCCCCGGTTCGGGGCGAAGCGCCAGATGCAGTTTTACCACAACCTGGAACTACGCTGTAAGCAAGAAACACAAACTGGGGCTGGGCTACGATTTCTTTTTCAGCTACCCCGAAAAGGGTGAAGGAAATGGGAATCCTTTCATCAATCACGGGCTGCACTTTTCCTTTCAGCAGGATTACTCCCGTATGGCCGTAGTGCTGCATAACGGCGTTTATCTGTGGGACCCGGCAGGAGAGCGCCAGTATTTTTACTACCACCGGGCCGGGCTCCGTTATCGTGCCGGGGAAAGGCTTATCGTAAACCTTAGCCTGAAAACGCATCTTTTTCAGGCCGAATTTATTGAATGGGGGGTTGGCTACATTTTATGGTAGTTGCTTATCGCTGGCCGGGCCTTCGGCTTTCGGTGGCGAAAAAATTGATAAAGGTGGTTTGCCCGCTTCTGATATCGGCTGCTATATTCACACTTTTACCGGTATGGTTGTTGGGTAGCACCAATTCGAGTGTAAGGTTGTGGCTGCCCTGGGGCAGGCTCATGCGGGTGTAATGAATACTATGGGGCAGAGTTTGCCAGTTGCGGGTGTCGGCCTGTTCGGTAACCGTATTGAGGATTCCGAGGATTGCTCCGATATTTTCGTTCTCCCTTCTTACCAGTTGCTCTGAAGCCTGTTTAATGGCCAGTCGTAGCAGTGCAGTTCCCATTTCGCGCATCATGCGGTCTTGCAGTGATTGAAAAGCAATAGCGTTAACGTCCTGGGCTTTTTCCAGAGTTACGGTATTGTTTCCGGCTCTAAGTCTGCCACCGGTATAGAAAGGTACTCTTTCCAGGTATTTGGGAAATGCTACCCTAACTATCCTCAAATCTCCCAGCTGCCCCGTGCTGCTGCCGGAGTCGCCCATGTAAAACGGGAATGCCAAGCCCATTTCTTCATTTACGAAATCCACTCTTCCCCCTGAACCTCTCACCACGGTAAAATTTATGCTCCATTCGTGTTTTACCGGTCCGAGCCCATTGTTAAGGAAAAACACCAGGTCGCCATTTGACGAACTGCGGTTGGGCTGGTAAGTGATGTTGAATTCCTTCTCAAAATGTTCTACCTGGTCGCGAAAACCCATGCGATGTGCCGTGCGCAGCAGGTCGGTTTTGAGCTGCTGGGGTGCACCCAGTCCGAATAGTTTTGTGTAATCTTCCTGGTAAATATTATAGGCATTGCGGTAGGCAATAAAAGCATTATTGTAATCGCCGGATGCTTCATAAATAATTCCCATAAGATTTTGAATGAATGCATCGCGCTTGTAGCGATTGTCGGAAGGATACTTGTCGGCAAGGGCGTTGAGCCTTATGTTAAGCCTGCGGCATTCTACAAGGGCAGCATCGTAGTTGCGCATCTGAATGAAATTCATGGCTTTATAGTAGTGAATCATCAGCAGCTCAAAATCTTCACCCCTGTATTCTGTCATTTTGGGGTTGGTGATAAGCGCCAGTGCCTGGTCGGCGGGGTTTCGAAGATAATCTTCGCCCAACAGGTAGGCATCTTCAAAAAAGGCATTGCTTTTGGCATAGTTACCCATCATATGATGCACGGTTCCCATGTTCATAAGGTGCAGCAGTCTCGTGCGGCGCTTGGCCCCCTTACGGTCGCCGGCCAGTACATCGGCAGCCTGCTCCAGCTGGCCGCCGCGAAAGTAATCATTGAACTGCTGCTGACGCTGGTAATAGGTACGACAACCAGTTAGTGTAACGGAAAGCAGAAGGAAAAGCAATAAGGTTTTGCGAATCATTTTTTGCGGGTTATATAGAGACCGTAATAAACTGTCATTACGCTTTTCCGAAAAGCGCAATGACAGATTTGGTATAAAAAAAGATGGGGTCTAGTTGGTGATTGCTTTTCTTATCTGCTTTTCTCCAATCCACACTTTTTCATTGGTTTCCATATCGGTAAGTTCAAGGTTTACCTGGTAATACACTATTCTTTGTCTTCCGTGCTGGTCAACGATGGAGTTGATGGTGCCGGTAAACATATAGTCGGCACCCAGTTCCCGCTGCCATCTTGCCATGGTTTCGGGCGATGCAAACTCCTGCTGGTCGGCTCTTTCTTCCCTTACGCTCTCGCGAAATTCGCGCCCCTGCACCAGTCGTACCATACCGCTGTTGAGCAGCTCTCTTTCCATATTGCGCATAAATGTTTCTGCATCAATATGTTCGTGGGTTCTGTTTTTTACATCGGCTACGATAAGAACCGGCCTGCGCTCGTTGCGGGTTTCAAAACGTGACAACCAAGGACGGTTTAATACATCGTTAATCATTTCCTGGGCAACCATGCGCGAGTCGGAATCGTTCCAGCGACCACTCAGGTCAACGGTTGATTGGGTATCAATACGGGTTACGGTGCGTCTTTGGCAACTTCCGAGTACCATTACTGCAGCAAGTAAGATTATAACAGATATTCTTCTCATGATGAAAAAATTAAAATTAATATCGTATTTGTGGAATAGTGTAAATTTAAACAAACCTACACAAAAATACGCATCACAAATAATATGCCGAAACATATAAAGGTAAATTTGCAGCTTTAAGCTTTCTGATAGCCTGCCTGACAAGCGTTGTTGTCTGCTGTACGGTATCATACAAAGAATGTACGGTGGCGAACACTTTTTTTTATGTGTTGCCTTGTGTTGTTTTGTAAGTGGCAGTGAATCAGGTATAAGCGTTTGTTGGCACAGTGTTAGTAAACATTGAGGCAGAAAATCCCCAAAAAAGAAGTTACATTATGGATCGTATTATTGAAAAGAAAAGATGGACTCCCCGAAAAATTGCAACCATAGCTGGTGCCGCACTGCTGGTGTCCTTTATTGCTTACCTTTTGTTTTTCCGCGACAATAGCAGCCGCCTTTACGTTGAAAAAGACAAAATGAGCATTGCCCCTGTGCAACAGGGAAGTTTTCAGGAATTTATACCCGTTGATGGGATAGTACAGCCGATTGTAACTATTTACGTGGATGCTGTACTTGGTGGCCGGGTGGAGGAAATATTTGTAAGAGATGGTGCCTTCGTTGAAGAGGGAGAACCCATCTTGCGCCTTACCAATGCAGGTGTTGAAATGGACTATATGTACCGCGAAAATAACCTGTTGGATGTGGTAAATAATTACCAGAATACCAAGCTGTCGCTAGAGAGAAATAAATTTGCTATGGAGAGACAGATGGCCGATCTGGCTTATCAGCGCGAAATTGCCATTAATGATTATAAGCGTAAACAAAAACTTTTTGAAGACGGGCATATCGCGGTGGAAGAATTTGAAAATGCAGAACGCGAATTTCGCTTTTCACAAAAAAGATTTGATATTGCTTACCGGGCTATGCAGCACGACAGTATTTATACCTACGCTCAGATGAATCATATTGAAGAATCCATCGATCGCATGCAACATAACTTGAGCCTGCTCTATAAGAACCTGGAAAATTTAACCTTAACAGCCCCCATTAGCGGTCAGCTTTCTTCCTTTCATCCTGAAAGAGGTGAGACCAAAAATGCCGGCGAGAACCTGGGACAGATAGATGTGCTGGATGGCTTTAAACTCAGGGCCAGAATTGACGAGCGTTATGTAAACCGTACTTTCGTTGGGCAACAGGCCCAGTTTGACTATGCAGGACAAAACTACCAGCTGGAGATTCAGAAAATTTACAGCAATATTACCGCCGGTGCTTTTGAAGTAGACCTGCACTTTGTGGATGAAGTACCTGAAGGAATCAGAAGAGGGCAAACCCTTCAGCTTCGCCTGCAGTTCAGCGGTGTGGCAGATGCCCTGATTATCCCCAGAGGTGGCTTCTATCAGGAAACCGGAGGTAACTGGATTTATGTGCTGGATGCTGCCGGCAACCAGGCTACAAAGAGAAGAATACGCATCGGACGTCAGAATATTCACCACTACGAGGTGCTGGAAGGTCTGGAGCCGGGCGAACAGGTGATTGTTTCATCCTATGACGCTTTCGGTGGAAAAGACCGCCTGATTTTCAGATAATCCTTACATACAGAATATATTATCTTTACTATTACATTAATCTCACAAAAAACTGATAACCATGATCAAAACAGTTGACCTAACCAAGGTATTCCGTACAGAAGAGGTGGAAACCACCGCGCTGAATAAAGTTTCTTTTGAAATCAAAGAAGGAGAGTTTGTAGCCATCATGGGCCCCTCGGGCTGTGGCAAATCAACACTGCTCAATATAATGGGCCTGCTGGATAATCCCTCTGGAGGAGAGTATCACTTCCTGGACAATGAGGTATCGAGCTTCTCCGAAAAACAAAGAGCCAACCTCAGGAAAAAGAACATTGGCTTCGTATTCCAAAACTTTAACCTTATTGACGAGCTGAGCGTGTATGAAAATGTTGAACTGCCGCTTATTTATTTGGGGTACAGTTCTTCAGAACGCAAAAAGCGGGTAGAAGAAGTATTGAGCCACATGCAGATTATGCATCGTAAAAACCACTTCCCCCTGCAGTTGTCGGGTGGTCAGCAGCAGCGTGTTGCCGTTTGCCGCGCCGTGGTAGCCAAACCCCACATTATCCTTGCCGATGAGCCTACCGGTAACCTCGATTCTACCCATGGCGATGAAGTAATGAACCTGCTGGAGGAGCTCAACAAAAACGGGACTACCATTATTATGGTAACCCACTCGCAAAGAGATGCCTCCTATGCACAGAGAATCATCCGCCTGTTTGACGGACAGATTGTTACTGAAGATAAAACTGCTGAATTTGTACTTACCTCTGTAAGCAAGTAGTTTGCCATAATACCTGCCAATACCGGGAGCCCCTGTGAAGTTCTTCTTTTCATAGGGCTACCCGGTCTCACTTTCTACCTCCCGCTTACCCCGGTAGTTTTGCCACTATGGCACAAGGCTTTCAAAATGCAATCTACTTAAATGACCACCCATGTTCAGTAAATCCTGCTCACCACAAGACAGGATGGAAAATGGAAGGATGTATCGGGGCTTGTTATTGTTTCCACAATATCTGCCATGTTCATAAACTAATTGTTTACATCAGGCTATATCAACCATAAAACCAATCATTATGTTTTATCATTATATCCTCTCTGCCGTAAGAAATATCCTCAGACAAAAAAGTCATGCCATAATTAATATCCTGGGGCTTACACTGGGTTTATCCATATGTCTGGTAATATGGATTTATGTGCTTAATGAGCTAAGTTACGATAAGTTTTTTGACGATTACAGGCAGATTTATCGAGTACACAATACGGTACACGCAGGGACAGGCGATCCACAGACCATCCCTGCATCTATGTTTGGAATGGCTGAAATTGCCAAAGAGGATTTGCCGGAAGTAGAGGAGTTTGTGAGATTTAATAGTTTTTTCAGCAGTTTGTCAGTTTCTTACGAGGATAAATCTCATTACCTAAGGGATGTTATGCTTGGCGATTCAACATTTTTCACTGTTTTTTCTTTCCCGTTTCTTTACGGCGATCCCCATGAGGCGCTTACCCGCCCCAATTCAATTGTATTGACTGAATCTACTGCATTGCTTTATTTTGGTCGGGCCAGTGAAGCCTATGGCGAATTAGTTACCATCAATAACACCTCTTACCAGGTTACAGGAATAGTGAAAGATGTTCCGGAAAACTCCCATATGTTTTTTACAGCCGTAATGCCTCACTATGATTATGCAGAGAGTGCAAAAGCCACTGGGTACAACTGGTATACTTATCTTAAACTTAAGCCCGGTACAGATTTGTCACAACTTGCACTCAAGCTAGATGATATTGTGGTAAACAAATTAATACCGTCTGTTCCTATGCTGGAGGGAATTAACTTTTCTCAGGAGAGCAGGCTTATGAATGTGGCAGACATTCACCTGAATTCCAATTTGATATGGGAAATGAAAAGCAACGGCAGCCGTCAGTCGCTTGTTGTTTTTATGATATTATCTGTTTTTATCCTGGTGGTGGCAGTTATAAACTTTGTAAATCTTGCAACAGCAAGAAGCATGCTGCGATCCAGAGAAATAGGAGTAAAAAAGGCAATAGGTGCAAGCAGGGCAGGGCTTGTATGGCAATTTATGACAGAGTCATTTCTGGTTACCTTGCTGGCCTTTGTTATGGCGCTGGGGCTGGCAGAGCTGTTAAGTAACTATTTTTCGCAAAACTTTAATTTGATAATAAATACATCCGTTTTGTTGAGTGTTTCTGGAGGGTTGCTGTTAGGGTTACTGGTAATTATTACCACATTACTTTCCGGTTTATACCCTGCATTTTTTCTTTCCTCATTCGATCCTGTAAAAACACTCAAAGGCGATCAGACGAAGGGGCGCGGTGGCCAAAACTTCAGACGTGTGCTTGTTGTTTTTCAGTTTGCTATTACGATTTTACTCATCAGCTCTTTGTGGGTTGTTGTAAAGCAACTCCGACATATGCAGAAATATAACATGGGCTTTGATCAGGAGCAGGTAGTTGTTGTACGGCAGGTTTCTCACCGCATAGCCCGTTCCTTTCAGGATGTTTGTGCTCAGCTGGAATCACGAAATCGCATTCAGATGACTGCAGGCGCCAATTTTCTTTTTGGTGGACACAACCGCGTAGATATCATTGCCGAAGATGGAGTGGCCCTGGAAAGTGGTATTTCGGCCGATATTGTTTCCATTGATCATGATTTTCTTGAATTGATGGGTATAGAAGTTATTAACGGACGAAACTTCTTACCACTCTCACAGCAGGACGCACAGGAAGCATTTATCGTAAACCAGACAGCTGTGCGGGCGCTGGGCTTTGAACAACCTCTTGAAAAAAGAATAGATTTGTTCGGGCGTCGGGGACCATTGGTGGGAGTTATTAATGATTTTCACCTCAAATCACTGCACTCAAAAATTGAACCTCTTGCTTTCCTATATGGTATAAATGGCTTTCCGCATATTTACATAAAACTCTCTGCAGGCCCATGGGGTGAAGCCATGGATCAGATTAAAGAAGTGTTGCATGAGGTGGACCCGGCGTATGTGCCTGATATTGTATTTCTTGATCAAACTATTCAGTCGTTTTATGAAGAAGAATCATCTACCTCCGGCCTGCTTTCAGTAGGTGCCATCCTGGCCATAATAATTGCATTGCTGGGGGTATATGGGTTGGCCGCTTTCTCTGCAGAGAGAAGGGTAAAGGAAATCGGTATTCGTAAGGTGCTGGGAGCATCTTTGAATAATTTGTTGTGGGTGTTTAACCGGGAGTCGGTAATACTTGTTGGCATTGCATTCCTTATAGCCACACCCTTAGGATGGTATTTTATGGATGGATGGCTTGATAATTTCCTGGTTCGTCTTACCATAAATCCCATGTGGTTCCTGGTTCCCGGCATCATTGTATTCGTGATGAGTTCAGTGATTATAAGCCTTCAAACCTGGCTTACATCAAAGGCCAATCCTGTAAAAAGTCTAAGAAGTGAATAAGTGGGGGAATAACCAAAAAGGTGTGAATGGAACGAAGGATTATTTTGCAACAACAAGTCTTTTGCTGGATACAGTTTGGTTGTCAATAACAAGAGAAAAGATGTAAATGCCGTTGGCCAGGTTTTGGGTGTCGAGGCGAATGCGTGTCACGTTCAAATCGATAATTTCCGACATAACCTGTGTGCCAACCAGGTTGCGCACCACAATTTGGGCACTTTTTGTCCCGGTGGGTATGGTATAGTTAATCCATGTCTGGTTTTGTGCCGGATTAGGCTGGGCATCGGAAAGGTGCCATTTGTCGGTAATAAGAACCTGTGCTGTTTCTGGCACCTCACCTTCAGTACCGGGAATAAAACCAGTATAAAAGCCATCAGCAGCCAGGCCGGTGCGGTCTGATTCAGCGGCAAACAAAAAACCGTGCCCCCGATGGCTCATGGCCATGAGAACGAATACTAATAGAAAAGAAAGTATGTGTTTTTGCATCTGAATATACTTTAATGAACCTGTTATTAATTGATGAACATCACTTGATAGGTGTGATAACTTACTGTAAATGTAATCAATAATCAGGCCAAACGAAAGGATTAATTATGGCATTCAATACAAAAGTGCGTGGTGGATTTAATACCCGTAAAATAAACAAAGCCGTTCTGCCATTGTTGTCTCGGTGTAATATTGAAAGGTAGTATAATATCAGATTAATTTAAGAGCCTATACATGAAAACAGCATTGATTGCAGGTGCCACAGGCCTTGTGGGGTCGTACCTTTTAAAATATTTGCTGGAGCAGGCGCTTTACGACAAAGTAAAGATACTTGTGCGTAAGCCCATTGATTTGCAGCACCCTCTTTTGGAGCAAGTTGTATTCGATTACGACTCACCTGATTATAATCACCTGAAGGTTACTGATGTGTATTGTTGCCTTGGTACCACTATAAGAAAAGCAGGCTCACGCCAGGCCTTCAGGAAAGTGGATTATGATTATCCTTTACAAATTGCACAAGCAGCCTCGCAAAAAGGAGCAAGAAACTTTGCCGTGGTAACGGCTGTTGGTTCTGATGCCGGCTCCCGGATCTTCTACAACCGCGTAAAAGGAGAGCTGGAGGAAGCCCTCTCCGAAATTTCATTTTTTTCGCTTCATATTTTCCGGCCCTCCATGTTGTTGGGTTCCCGTAACGAATTTCGCTTTGGTGAAGAAGCAGGTAAGTTGCTTTTCCGTGTTTTAGGTCGGTTTATTCCTGCAAAGTACAAAGGAGTTCATGCTTCGCAAGTGGCTGTGTGCATGGCCCGGCAGATGCAGACACAGAAACCGGGCAAATTTATCCACGAGTCGGATAGCATGCATCAGTATGCTGTTATGACCGAAAAGTAAAACGCCTGGATGGCATTCCTTCAAAGGGAGAAAACGTATCCACCACCTTTTTCAATTAATCTCTTGTACTAACCGAGAGGAAAATAGTATATTTGGAAGTTGTATCCGGGCTGGAGTATTTGCTTTGTTGCCGGATTTCTTTTTAGCTTTGGGCGATGGAGTTCGCCCTGAACCACTGAGATTTCAGTTGATGACTCCTGCTTATTGGCCTTTGCCGGGTCGGTTTGCAGGTTTTTTTATGGGATATAAAAAATAAGCTATGGCATTAAGTATTGCTATTATTGTGGTGCTGGGCATTGTTGCTCACCAGCTTTTCAGCCGATTGCGGTTGCCTGGTTTTTTGGGTGTGCTGTTTCTGGGGATGCTTATCGGACCTTATGGTGTCGACTGGATTGATGATAGCATTCTTTCCGTGTCGGGAGATTTAAGAAGCATTGCTCTGATAATTATTTTGCTCAGAGCAGGGCTGGGCCTTCACCGGCAAACCCTGAAAATGGTGGGATTGCCTGCCATACGGTTAGGCTTTATTCCGGTGTTGCTTGAAGGGTTTGCCATTTTGCTTTTTGCCTCCTGGCTGCTGGGAATTAGCCGAATTGAGGCCGGTATGCTTGGATTTATAATAGCTGCAGTATCTCCGGCCGTTATTGTACCCAAAATGCTACATTACATTGATATAGGGAGAGGGACAGATAAGGGTATCCCCACCATGATTCTTGCCGGTGCCTCCTTAGATGATGTGGTTGCCATTACCATATTTTCTGCTTTTGCAGGCTGGTTTGCCGGCAGCGAAATAAATATTGTAGCCGGGGTTTTATTGATTCCCCTTTCGGTAATACTTGGGGTGCTGGTGGGATTGGTTACAGCCATCATTCTGTTGTTTCTGTTTAAAAAATTCAGCATCAGAAACACAAAAAAAATCATGCTTATAATTGCCGGCGGCATTCTTCTAACCTCGCTGGAGTCCTTAGTAAAACAATTCCTTCCCATCGCATCCCTGCTTGGGGTAATGGTGGTGGGTTTTATAATATACGAGAAGCGACCTGCCCTGGGGAAAACCCTCTCGGTGAAATTCAGTAAGATTTGGGTCTTTGCCGAAATTATGCTTTTTTTCCTGGTGGGGGCAGAGGTAAATGTTCTGCTTGCCGCAGATGTGGGTTTGGCAGGTGTGGCAATCATAGCTGTTGGGTTGCTTGCTCGTTCTGCCGGGGTGTTGCTGTCCTTGCAGAATACGAATTTCACCCTCAGGGAAAAAGGATTTTGCATAATGGCTTATAGCCCCAAAGCCACTGTGCAGGCGGCCATAGGTTCAGTTCCACTTGCTCTGGGTGCTCCGGCCGGCGAAATCATACTTGCACTTGCTGTGGTTTCTATCGTTATTACAGCTCCTTTGGGATCAATTGCCATGAACCTGATGGGAAACAGGTTTCTGAAGGGGAAGGGTATAGAAGAATAGCGAATCAATCAGGGTGCTAGATCTTCCCGTGGTAGTACCCGGCTTTTCCCTTTTCGTCGAAACGCAGGTAAATATTTCCGATGTACCTGGCGTATTCAGATTTGGGTTCCAGCTGGTAGAGGGTAAGGAAGTAGTCGAGAGATTTCCGGAAATCAGCATTGAGGATTTGAAAGGCACGCAACAGCTGCGCGTACTGCCTGTGGGTGCGGTTGTTTTCGTATGCCTCCATTTCTTCCTGGTAACGGTTTTCGGCTTTCCAGAAATAATGGATGGCCAGATGCGACAATGCTTTCGTATTCTGAGGGTTGAGAGAATAGAGGGAAGAGGCAATGTCATAGAGCTTATCCTCTTTTTCCAGCCCCTTGTTTGCCTCGAAGTAGCGTTCAAGGAGCCATTCTTCTTTTTGTGCATTGCTTTTTATGGCAGGCCAGAGTTCCAGCGCCCGTTCATAGTTTCTGCTTTCCACAAGGGTTTCAAAGTATCGCTGGCGCATGGGTTCAATTTTCTCTGCTTCCGGATATTTTTCCACATAGGTTTCCAGTGCGGTAATTTCCCTGGAAAGGTTGTCAATCTCCCTGTTGGAAAGGGCCAGTGCATATTGCACTGGAGCATCTGCCAGGTCGGACTGCCTTATGGTGTTGAGGTAATCGAGCGTTTTGGCGGTCATCCCAAGTTCAAAAGCTGCCAACCCTGCGCCGCGGTAAATGCTGTCAGGAATTACAGTGGCATCATTACCAAAATGCATAATGTATTGTTCGTAAAGACCTAAGGCCGTTTCGTACTCGTTTTGCTCAAATGCCTGCCCGGCCTGCTGGCTGAGTTCGGTCCACTGCCGGGTACTGCTGCATGAAGAAAATATCAGAAAAGTAACTGCGGCAATAAGAAGGGATAATCTCATAAAAATTTACATAAAAAATGGGAAACCGAATTGGATGGTTTCCCAAAACAACATTACAATATCTGCTGCAAAAATAAGGATTGTTTCAGGTATGGAAAAATCATCATTGCGACATGTTTTTGCCGGAAGGGTATAAAGTGCACGATGTTAGCCTTTTAGGGGGAATCTAAAAACTTTATAAATCGAACAACTCTTTTACTTTATTGATTTCGTCCATATTAATTGTGTGGGGCCTGCCCGGAAATATTTCACGGGTTACATCTGCACCCATGTTGCCAAATAGCTCAATAGTTTCTTCTGTGCGTGCCAGAGGAATGTGGGGGTCGTTATCGCCATTGCTGATGTAAGCCTTAGCGCCGGCAAAACTGCCTTTGTATTTGTTGAAATCGGGCTCTGCACCTATCAGTCCACCGGTAAAAACACCAATACCTCCGTAAGCTTTCGCATTGCGGGCGGTAACCTCTGCAGTAAGGCAAGCACCCTGCGAAAATCCCATGATAAATATTTTTTCTGATGGAATATGCTGTTCAATTTGCGCTATGAGTTTTTCTATATTACTGATAGCGCTGTCCAGCCAGGGTTGGTTCTGTTCCCTGGGTGCCAGAAAGCTCAGCGGATACCACACATAATCGGTGGCTTCCGGTGCTGCCACATAAGTATTATCGGTATTGAAAAAGTCAGCAAGAGAAAGGATATCTTCAGGCGGTGCACCACGTCCGTGAATAAGGATAATGGCTTTTTCTGCTTCCGCAAGTGAGGTTCCGCTTTCTGTTATCTTATAGTCATGCATAATGCAGGTTTGAATTATATTGATTTGTAGAATTGATTTGCGTTACGTGTAACTAACAAGAGAACTCTACAAAGGTTTGGGGGTTGATGTATTGTGCAGTTATGCAACAAGATAGCATGGTAGTTTATTGCCTTCGGAAGGTTGTAATACGGCTTAAGCGAAAGTATTGCTTTATGAAAAATATCGAACGTTAACAATATTTAAGAAATAAAGCCCGTTGTAATATTAAACGAAGCATTTGCCTTGCATCGTTCTTTGTGCACAAAGTGTTAGGTAAGCATTTCACGATTTTTATTAACCTTTAAAATCCGATGCTATGAACACAAAAAAATCTCCTCCCAAAGACCTGGAAAACAAAAAAGTATTGTTTTTCAAAATCGGCCTTGTACTGAGCCTTCTTCTTGTGCTGCTGGCCTTTGAATACAAAAAAACCCAACGTGTGGTTTATGATCCCTACCGGGGGTATGATGTAACGGTGGATATTGATATTATAGATATTACACTGCCAAAGCCTCCTGAACCGCCTCCTGCCCCTGAACCTTTCGAGATTACTACCCTACCCGATGATGAAATCACCGATGAACCCGATGTGCATGTAACAGTTGAGGTACCAGAGAATTATCGGGCGCCGGATTTACGACTGGATGACTATGATAAAAAAGAACCCCTTATTGATAATGAGGTTTTCGTACGTGCTGAATTTGACCCTGAGTTTCCAGGGGGTACCGAGGCCTTGTTTGCTTATTTTGCCCGAAACTTACGATACCCGCGCCTCGCACAGGAATTAAATATCCAGGGAACTGTTTTCATTGGGTTTGTTGTGGAAAGAGATGGCTCTGTATCAAACGTGCATGTAATAAGAGGCATTGGGGGTGGATGCGATGAGGAAGCTTTACGTGCAGTAAAGAATATGCCCCGCTGGAGCCCCGGAAGAATGGGAACTCAACCCGTGAGGGTTAGTTTTTCAGTACCTGTTGTGTTCCGACTTAAATAAATAAGACCGGACTTAATTTTCTAACTGTTGTTTTGTTTTTTTAATGCAAAAGCCCGGGCTTTCAACCCCGGGCTTTTTATATAATTGGAAAAGATGGTAGTCTATTTCAGATACCTGTCCAGCCATCCGTATAATTCTTCGTACCAGTAAATGGAATTCTGGGGAGAGAGAATCCAGTGGTTCTCGTCGGGGAAATACACCAGGCGTGCATCCAGGCCCATGGATTTATAAATGCCATACACCAGGAACCCGTGTGCTACAGGCACTCTGTAGTCAAGTTCTCCGTGAATAACCAGCATGGGAGTTTTGAAGTTGTGTGCAAATTGTGAGGGGTTTTGCGCGTTCAGTTTATCAAAATCTTTCCAGGGTGTTCCGCCGTACTGGTAACCTCTGTTGCCTGCAAAGTCGGAAGCAAACTGCAGGTGCAGGTCGTACACACCGGCATGGTTTACCAGGGCCGCAAACCTGTCGGTATGTCCGGCAATCCAGCTAACCATATATCCGCCATAACTTCCGCCTGTGGCAGCCATGCGGGTTTCATCCACAAAGCCTCTTTCGATGAGGTAGTCGGTTCCTTTCATAATATCGCGGAAAGGCTTGTTGGCATGCTCTCCATGGATGGAGATGGTAAAATCCTGTCCGAAGCTGGTTGACCCATGGAAGTTGGGCATAGCCACCACATAGCCGGGCGCTGCGAAAAGGTGTGCGTTCCAGCGATAGTGCCACTGATTGCCAAAGGTGCCGTGAGGTCCTCCGTGAATCATAAGTACAAGAGGGTACTTTTTGTTGGGGTCGAAATCGGGAGGGTACACGATATACATTTGCACATCGGCACCGTCAGCACCTTTGTAGGTAACATTCTCCACCTTGCCCAAGTTTAGGTTGGCCAGTCTTTCCTTGTTGAAATTGGTAAGCTGGGTAACATTGCGACCACGGTTATCCATTTTGAAGATTTCGGTGGGCATATCAAGGTTGTGCTGTGTGAATACGATATCACGTCCACGGCTGCCTGCAATGGCTGCTCCTGCATTGGTTCCTTCGCCAATAAGTTTTGTGTGCTGTCCGCCGTTGGCAGGTATGCTGAAAATCGCATTTTGTGCATTATGCTCAGCATGGAAATAAATGGTGCGGGAATCGTTGGACCAAAACCAGTTTGAGCACGAAAGGTCGATTTCGCTTGTGAGGTTGGTAAACGTACGATTGCTGCGATTGTACCTAACCATCTCCACCTTATCAGCATAAAAGTGGTAAATATTTTGTTTTCCGTAAAGAATATGGGTGCCATCGGGGCTGTAAACGGGGTTGCTGTCATTGGCAGGATTATCAGCAGTGATATTAGTCATGTTGCCACTTCCGTCGGTGGGCAGTAGGAAAATGGCATTATTGGTAGTGTCGAAGGGAGGTTCGGTACTGTTCATGCTCACTGCAATTTCACGGCCGTCAGGGGAGATGTCGTAGGATACTCCGCCCATCATATTGAAGTAGTTGGAGGTGTTGGGCATGAGGTCGGTAACTTCACGACTTTCAATGTCGAGGCTGAAAAGCCTGGGGAAGTACCCGTCGGTAAGCCAGCGGTCCCAGAAACGATACATGGTGTTTTCGGTTACTTTGGCTGTTACCTTGGAGTTGCTTTTCTCGTCCATGAGTTTTTTCAGCTTGGCAAAATCACCTTCATATTCGGGAAGGATGTTGGCGCCAAAAGCAATTCGCTTGCCATCAGGAAACCATTTGGGGGCAAAAACGCCCACGGGCAGGTCGGTAATCTTCCTGGCTTCACCCCCCTTTTTAATGTCCATTATGTATATCTGCCCGGGTCCGCCATGACGCCGTGAAACGAAGGCGATTTTTTCTCCATCGGGGCTCCAAACAGGCGAGCCCTCCCTGCCTGAAAAGGTAATCTGTCGGTGGCTGCCATCGGCAATATTCATCAGGTGCAAATCGGTGGTGGAGGAATTTTTATCAATATCGTAGGTGGAGAGGGTAAAAACCGCCCATTGTCCGTCAGGCGAAACCTGGGGGGCTCCCACACGTTCCATTTGCCACATTTTTTCCGCGGTAAAAATCTCGCTCCCGGCAAATGATATTGCTGCAATAGCAATAAAAAACAGGGTAAAAAAGCTTTTTAATTTGTTCATCTTTGAATGATTTAAAGGTTGATATGAAAGAATTGTGCTTCTGTGATAAGAATATTGGATGACTGTATGTGTCTTATGTGTAAACGCTCTGTTAAAGATTGTTTTATACAACTGACAAAGAAAAACCAATGCCTTGTGATTTGCAAGCAAAAGGCATGTTTTTGGTTTTTTTAAGAATTGAAAAGACTGCTCTTTTTGCGAAGGGGAAGTGCACAGTGCCTGCTTAAAGAAAATTATTCACTATTTTCAGAAAGGCTTCCGGTTGCTCTGCGTGTAACCAGTGCGAAGCATTATCGATGGTTTCAATCTGATAATCGGGAAATAGCTCAGCAATGCGCGGTACATGCACATCGGTAATGTAATGGCTTTCGGCACCGCGAATGAAAAGGGTCGGTTTTTCAAAGGGAGTATCCGTATCCAGGGGGCGGAATATTTCTTCAAGGTTTTCCTGTATTACCTCCAGATTGGCTTTCCAACCCAGCGAAGAACGATCCTTCCAGTAAAGGTTTTTCAATAAAAACTGCCGTATGCGGTTGTCGGAAATGCGTGTTTTCAGCTCTTTATTTACTTCATTTCTTGACTCATAGCGAGATACGTCTACGGAGAGCATGGCATCAATGAGTCGGTCGTGTTTGTGGTTGTATTCATCGGGGCTTATGTCAGCTACAATAAGTTTATCCACTTTTTCCGGATAGTCAAATGCAAACTGCATGGCTGTTTTGCCTCCCATGCTATGGCCCAGCAGGTAGGTTGTTTCCAGCTGCCGTTCTTCCATAAATTCCAGTAAATCATCCACCATGGCCTCGTAATTAAATACGATATGCCTTTGCGATTTGCCGTGATTGCGCTGGTCAGGAACAAACACATTAAAGTTTTGTGACAAACTACGGGCATGGGTAATCCAGTTATCCGACATGCCAAATAATCCGTGAAGGATAATCAACGGATGGCCCTGGCCCATTTCGTGGTAGTGTAATTGCATATGGATATAATTATTACTTCAACTCGCGCAGATACATCTGGATAGTGTTTTCCAATCCAAAGTACAAAGCATCTGATATGAGGGCATGGCCAATGGAAACCTCCAGCAGGTGTGGAATGTTTTCTGCGAAAAATCTGAGGTTTTCCAGGCTCAGGTCGTGGCCTGCATTGAGCCCCAATCCGGCCTCATGGGCTGCCTGGGCAGCTTTTACAAAGGGAGCAATGGCTGCTTCTTTGTCTTTGGGAAAGTTTGTAGCGTAAGGCTCTGTGTACAGTTCCACTCTGTCGGTGCCGGTTTCCGCTGCTTTAAAAATCTGGTCGGGGTTCGTTTCAATAAAAATGGAAGTTCGGATACCCTTGTTTTTGAATTCGGCAATCACCTCTTTTAACAGGGCGAAGTGCCTGATGGTATCCCACCCTGCGCTGGATGTCAGGGCATTGGGGGGGTCGGGTACCAGGGTTACCTGGGCAGGTTTTACCTCAATTACCATATCCATAAATTTTCGTGTGGGGTAACCCTCAATGTTGAACTCTGTGGTGAGCAACGGTTTCAAATCGTAGACATCCTTGCGGCGAATATGTCTTTCATCGGGGCGGGGGTGGACGGTAATGCCTTGTGCACCAAATCTTTCGCAGTCAAGGGCCGTTTTTACAACATCCGGAATATTTCCACCACGGGCATTGCGGATCGTTGCTATTTTATTTATATTTACACTTAATCGGGTCATGATAAAATTGTTTTTACAAAGCTATAAATATTTAAGAAGTCGAATTTTAAAATAATTAATAATTTATCGGTTCCGGATTCGAAAAAAAATTACAAAATACCTAAAAAGAACAAATAAAAGCATTAAATTTATAGACGAAAACAAATATCTATGCTTGCAAAAGAACTCATTAGCCAAACCATATTGCCACTGCGAACTTCCGATACAGCCAATATCGCACTCAACTGGATGGATGAGTTGCGTGTTTCGCATTTGCCTATCGTAAATAACGAGGCTTTTCTGGGGCTGATATCCGAGAAAGATATTTATGATATGGAAAATCCGGAAGAGCCCTTGGGTAACTTCCGCCTGTCGCAATCCAGGCCCTATGTTTTTTCCAGTCAGCATTTGTTTGATGTAATAAGGGTTATGGCTTCCATGGAGTTAACATTGGTGCCGGTGCTTGACGAGCAGGAGAATTATCTGGGGTGTATTACCCAAACACAGTTGATTCGCCATTTTGCACGCGCAAGCTCCTTTGACCAGCCGGGTGCCATTATAGTGCTGGAAATGAATGTTACCGACTACTCTCTGCACGAAATATCACGCATTGTAGAATCCAACGACGCTAAAATAATGAGCTGCTGTACCCGAACATTTGATGAAAGCACAAAAATTGAAGTTACACTTAAACTGAATAAACTGGATATATCTGCTGTTATTCAAACTTTCCACCGTTATGAGTATTATATTTCAGCCTCTTTCTCCGAGGAAGACAACTATGATGAATTGATTAAGGAAAGATTTGATTCTCTCATGCAATACCTGAATGTGTAAAAAGAATTTTCCTGTATGAACCTGGTGCGCTTACCCATCTTTATTTTCTTTTTGCTCTGCATAGCCTTTGCAGTAGCCGGGGAGC
Organism: Bacteroidales bacterium; assembly: GCA_007132395.1. GTDB lineage: Bacteria > Bacteroidota > Bacteroidia > Bacteroidales > UBA7960 > SKVR01. The sequence continues at coordinate 6,705 of SLOR01000023.1, read as the reverse complement.
ACTATGGACCGGAAAAAGATTCAGGCTGGAAATCAAGGGAGATTTCCTACAAAGAAATAATTGAAGGCAATTTTTTCAATGAAGAATATTTAGTTATTCAACAGGTTGAATTTGAGGGAAATCAGTCTACCCGCAGGCATATCCTTGAACGGGAGTTGCTTTTTGCCCCGGGAGATACGTTAAGAAGGAGCGATTTTGCCGATATATTGGAGCAAAGTCGTGAAAACCTGCTTAACACCTCACTTTTCAATTTTGTAAATGTTACTTTGCTCATGCATGAGTTTATGCCCATTGCCAGTGTAAGGTTTACATTCGTGGAGCGTTGGTATGTTTGGCCTTTCCCCATTTTTGAAGTTGCGGAACGTAACCTGAACGATTGGCTGGGAAGGCCTTCATTCAACCGGGTAAATTACGGTGCTTATATCGTAAAGGAAAACTTCAGGGGTAGAATGGAAAGGATAAGCATACTGGCAAGGGCAGGTTACCGGCAAAATTACAGTATAAGTTATTCTATTCCTTACATTGATAAAGCACAGAAGTTTGGTATCGGGTTCAGCGCAGGAATGAATCTTCGCAATGAAATCGAGTATCTTACGCATAATAATAATCAACTGTTTTACTCCGAAGAAGATGGTTTCGCACTGAGGCAACTCTATGTGAATACGAGGTTTTCCTATCGGCAGGGGATTTATCGTACACATAGTTTTATAGCTGAGTTTAACCAGTTTGATTTTGCCGATTCCCTGCTGGTTCTTAACCCGCAGTTCTCACCCTCCAATGAGACTACGGCACCCTTTTTTACCATCGGATATGAGTTTAGGAATGACCGCAGAGATGTGAGGGCCTATCCCCTGCGCGGAAGATATTTTGACTTACGCCTGAAAAGACAAGGGCTGGGATTGTTGGGAAACGAAAAGATGGACATTACTTCTGCCGAATCTTCACTCAGACGATTCTGGCAGCTTAGCGAAAGGTGGTATTTTGCCTCGGGTATCAATGCCAAGACTTCCTTCGGCGATTTTAAACCATATTACCTGCAGCAGGGTTTGGGCTTTCGGGGCGATTTGGTTCGCGGATACGAAAATTTCGTTATCGATGGTCAGCACTTTGGGGTCTTGAAATCCAATTTTAAATTTGCCCTGCTTCCCAGCAGGGTCGGTCGTATCGGTTTTATCCCCAGCGAGAAATTTTCTCTCATACACTATGCCCTTTATGTAAACTTCTTTACCGATTTGGGATATGTGCACGACAGCTACTTTTACAAAGGGAATCCCTATTCCAACAACTTCCTTGCAGGTAGTGGCATTGGCCTGGATTTGGTAACCTATTACGATAAGGTTTTCCGAACCGAGTTTGCTATTACACGACACGGAGATGTGGGTGTGCACTTTCACCTGATAGCCCCTATATAGAAATAGCAGCTAAAAATTTGAAACTTACAGCTTTTTGTATCTAAAAAAACAGCAAAAAGCCTTTTCTGATTTTCTCAACCCAAAAAAATCCTGTAATTTTAGACCCTCTTTTAGCATATGTTTGCCCATGTGCTGCAAAAGGGGATTAGAAAAAGCATCAATTTGAAAAAAGGACATGCTTCGGGAAAATATTTTGCTCCCGGGTTTTACCAGAATCCCGGGCTTTTTTATAATGTTTTCCCTTAGCATTATTGGAAATTAAAGGATTTACTAATTAAACTTATTAATGACAGCAATGAAAACCAGACCCCGATTAAGTTTTTGGCAGATCTGGAACATGAGTTTTGGTTTCCTGGGCATCCAGTTTGGATTTGCCCTTCAAAACGCCAATGTAAGCCGGATCTTTGAAACACTTGGTGCACAGGTGGAAGCAATACCCCTTTTGTGGATTGCCGCCCCTGTTACCGGACTTATTGTTCAGCCCATCGTGGGCTATATGAGCGACAACACCTGGACACGCCTGGGACGCAGAAGGCCATTCTTCCTTTTTGGAGCTATAGGTGCCTCCATCGCCCTTATCTTCTTACCCACAGCACCCCTGCTTTGGATAGCGGTGGGTATTTTCTGGATACTGGGTGCCAGTATTGATATGTGTATGGAGCCCTTCAGGGCTTTTGTGGGCGATATGTTGCCCCCCGAGCAGCGAAACAGGGGCTTTGCCATGCAGAGCTTTTTTATTGGTACAGGTTCTATTGTTGCCTCAATTTTGCCATGGTTACTTACCAATGCATTCAATGTTGCCAATATTTCTCCTGACGGGAAAGTGCCTCCTTCTGTAACTATTTCTTTCCTTATCGGCGGGGTAGTATTATTTGGAGCTATCCTTTGGACAGTAACCCGTACCCGCGAATACACTCCTGAACAGCTAAGGGAATTTGAAGAGCTTGAAAAAGGAGCAGAAAGAGTTAAAGAGGATCACAAATCCAATGAAATTCTTCCCTACCATAAGTTCAGCAATCCCTCCATTTACTGGATTTTGCTGGGAGCTGTATTAACCTTTTTGGTGCATCGCTACGACTTTGTGCGAAGCGACCTTTATATCCTGGGTATAGGATTTATGCTTTTCGGTATCATCCAGTTTGTTGCCGGAAAACTCATCAAAGCCAATAAAACCGACAACGGATTTGTTGTGGTACTCAACGACCTGTACCGTATGCCAAAAACTATGGGTCAGCTTGCGGTGGTTCAGTTTTTCTCTTGGGTGGGTTTGTTTACCCTGTGGACATTTGCCACTCCAGGCATCACCAGCCACCATTACGATATGAAGATGCCCAGAGCGTCCCTAGTAACACTTATGGAAACGGTAGAACGTATAGACATAACTGCCGATGATGAATTGCAGGAAAGGGCAGCCTCTATTACCAAAGATCTGGATTTCTACAAGCAACAACTGGATGAAGGTAAAGAAGAAGTAGTGATTTCCATGCGCGTAGTGAGGTTCTTCCAGCGATTCAGGGACGAACTTACCGTGGCCCCGGCCATACAGGGTAAACTTCTTAATATTGAAGAGGAATACAACCGTGGTGCCAACTGGGTAGGATTTTCCTTTGCTATATACAACGGGGTTGCAGCATTGTTTGCTTTCTTAATCCCCTTCCTCGCCAAATGGACCAATCGCAGATATACACATGCCGGGGCCCTTGTAATGGGTTCGTTGGGGTATTTATCAATCCTTCTTGTCCCCGGACCCGGTTGGATTGTCGCCTCAATGGTAGGTGTGGGAATTGCCTGGGCAAGTATCCTGGCAATGCCTTACGCCATCCTTACCGGCTCTTTGCCTTCCCATAAAATGGGTACTTATATGGGGCTGTTCAATATCTTCATTGTTTTGCCGCAAATTGTTGCAGCAAGTGTACTGGGCTCTTTTATCAGTATAGTTGCACAAGGGCAGCCTATTTACGGACTTGTTTTTGGAGGGGTATCTCTTTTCATTGCTGCCATTATGATGATTTACGTGGTGCACGACCCCGATGAAGACCTTATCAAAAAGCGTTATGAAGAACTGAGTGCGCAGACCTGATGTTTTTGTGGGTTTTTCTGCCGGCAGTTTTTCTTCAAGAAAATCAAAGCTGAAATACTCATAAAAGCAGGTTTGCACATCCGAGGGTTTATGGAAAGTTATTTTTCAGAAACTTAGCACATAATCCATAGCGGATAACTTATTCTTTTTATTTAATTTAACAAGGTATGAGCAGAGCACTTTCTTAAATCTGCGAAGGCTCAGTAAACTGCCGCAATCAATGGCAGTTCAACTTTTAAAGTTATACAATACAATGAAGACCAAACGTTCAAGCGGAATATTACTACATATCACTTCTTTACCCGGCAAATATGGTATAGGCACACTGGGCCGTGAAGCCTACAATTTTGTAGACTTCCTGGTGGAATCCGGTCAGAAAATATGGCAAATCCTGCCCCTGGGGCATACCGGATACGGCGATTCGCCTTACCAGTGTTATTCGGCCTTTGCCGGCAATCCTTTGCTTATCGATGTGGAAAAGATGGTGGAAGAAGACCTGCTGCAAAAAGAGGATTTACCCGAAAATATTTACTTTGATGAGGATAATGTGGATTACGGCAAGGTGCACGATAACCATTATCCGCTCCTTAAGAAAGCTTATCAGAACCATAAAAGCCAGAACAACAAATTACGCGAGATTCGTTTTGAGAATTTCTGCAACAACAACGCCTTATGGCTTGAAGACTACGCCTTTTTCATGGCATTGAAAAAGCACTTCAAAGGTGTGGCATGGACTGACTGGGAAGCAGATATTAAACTAAAGAAGGAAGATTCACTCAACTACTATCGCGAGCAGTTGGCCGATGATATCAACTATTACCGGTTTATTCAGTTTCTTTTTTATAAGCAATGGCTGGAGCTGAAATCATATGCCAACCTCAATGATGTGAAAATCATCGGCGACATCCCTCTTTATGTAGCCTTCGACAGCTCCGATGCATGGGCCAACCCCGATATTTTTGACTTCGACGAGCGCATGAATCCTGTAAATGTTGCAGGTGTTCCACCGGACTATTTCAGTGCCACCGGCCAGCTTTGGGGAAATCCCATTTATAACTGGAACAGGCTCAAGGAAACCGGGTTTCAGTGGTGGATTGACAGGGTAGAAGCCAACTTTACACTTTACGACGTGTTGCGTATTGACCACTTCAGGGGGCTGGCAGCATACTGGGCCGTGCCTTTTGGCGAAAAAACCGCCATCAACGGCCGCTGGGTGGAAGCGCCGGGTGGCGAAATGCTGCAGGCTGTTTATGATGCATTGGGAGAGTTGCCTATTATTGCCGAAGATCTTGGTGTAATTACACCCGATGTTGTTGAATTGCGCAACCGCTTTGGTATGCCCGGAATGAAGATTCTGCAGTTTGCCTTCGACTCAGGAGAGGAAAACGACTTTATGCCCCATACTTTTGACAAGAATTGCGTGGTATATACCGGAACACACGATAATGATACCACGCTGGGGCAATACATTCAGAGTTCGGAAGCGGACAAAAAGTTTATGCATGAATATTTCCATGTGGACGAAAAGGATCCGGCAGGTTCGTTTATTAAGCTCGCCTGGTCTACGGTTGGTAATATTGCCATTGCTCCCATGCAGGATGTGTTCAGACTCGATTCGCAGGCCCGCATGAATTTTCCGGGCAAAGCTTCCGGTTACTGGAAGTGGCGCTATACCAAAGGGATGATTACCCAAAAGCATGCTGAGGAACTCCGTAAACTCACAAAACTGTACGGTCGTTTTTAATAGATTTCATGGAGTTGCCCGTATGCAGGGTGGCTCCATTCTTTTTATATTGCTGTTATTTATGTAGTGTTGGGCAGAACACAGGCATTCATAGATTTAAACCGGAAAAAAAAGATGATATGGAACAAACAGATGTTGTAAGCAGGGCACTGGAGAAGCTAAAAGGCTTTAATGATACCAAGCATTTACTCGTAGGCTTCGATGGCTTTGTGGATGAGATTATCCATATGGTTGATACCAGAAAGAACGATAAGGAGTATGAACGCATACCCGATATCAAGTCGTTTTCTGAACGTATTGCAAAGGTAGCTGGCCTGAGCGCCAATATTGAGAAAGTGCCCATCCAAACCAAGCTGGGGGGCAATGGCCCTATTATGGCCAACGCAGTTATTGCACAGGGGCACGAGGTTAGTTATATCGGTGCCCTGGGGAAGCATTATATTCACCCGGTTTTCAGGGAGTTTACTGATAAATGCAGGAAGGTGGTTTCGCTCACCGAGCCCGGATACACCGATGCTCTTGAGTTTTATGACGGAAAGCTCATGTTGGGAAAAATGAATAACCTGGTGGAGGTAAGCTTCGAAAACCTGCTGGAAAAACTCCCGCTTGACGAGCTGAAGCAACTTCTTGCCGAAACGGACTTGCTGGCCTTTACCAACTGGACCATGCTCTCCAATCTCAACAGTATCATTGTTGAGTTTAATGAAATTATCGCAGGACTCAGCAAGAAACCTCTCGTGTTTTTGGATTTGGCAGATCCCAAAAAACGCACACGGGAAGATATCAGTGAAGTGCTCGACATCATCGCGGGCATTGATGCTGAAACCATATTGAGCATGAACCTCAGCGAGTCGGCAATCATTTCCGATATGCTGGGACTAAAGGAGGAAGATGTGTTGACACGTGCCATTAAAATCAGAGATACGATGGGTATCACAGGTATTGTTATTCACCCGACCAATGGTGCTGCCATTGCAACAGAGCGGGAAAGCATGTGGCTTGACGGTCCTTATACTGCCAAACCCAAACTTACCACCGGTGCGGGTGATAACTTCAATGCAGGCTTTTGCAATGGCTGGCTGGCCGGAATGGAGCCTTCCGAATGTCTGGCCATGGGGGTTTGCTCATCAGGGTTTTACGTGAGAAATGCGAGCTCTGCCACCAGGGAAGACTTGCGTACCTTTATGCAACAATGGGTGGATGTAAATTGCAGAGAAATATAATTCCGTGGATTTATTAATCCGGGCTATTGACTGAAAATTATTTTGTGGCAGCATTACAATACAAAAGGTAATGCTGCCATACTTTTATATCGGCCTCAGATAAGGTAAAACCGGATATATTATCAGGGCTTATCCAGCAAATGCTTTTATGTTCACGGGGTGTAATGGTGCTTCCGCTATACTGGCATACAAAGGGTATGAGTGTAATGGTCTTATCGGGGTAGCTGTATGTAACCGAAGTCAGCT
>SLOR01000165.1 GCA_007132395.1 Bacteroidales bacterium | reverse complement strand
TGAAAAATTCAAAGCCAATTGCCGGGAGCATGGCTACACCTCCGAACAAATCCTGCCTCACGACAGCTACCTCATCAACCTGGGCCACCCCGAAGAGGAAGGGCTGAAAAAATCGCGCGGGGCATTCCTGGACGAGATGCAGCGCTGCCAGCAACTGGGCATTACCCTGCTTAATTTCCACCCGGGTAGCCACCTGAAAAAAATCTCGGAAGATGACTGTCTGCAGCATATTGCCGAATCCGTTAACCTGGCGCTTGATAAAACAGAAGGAGTAACGGCCGTAATTGAAAACACTGCCGGGCAAGGCACCAACCTGGGTTACCGCTTCGAACACCTGGCACGTATCATTGAACTGGTAGACGATAAATCACGGGTAGGCGTTTGCATCGACACCTGCCATGCCTGGGCAGCGGGCTATGACTTTGCCACCGAAGCCGGCTATGAACAGCTCTGGCAGGACTTTGACAACATCGTGGGCTTAGATTACCTAAAAGGGATGCACCTCAATGACGCCAAAAAAGAGCTGGGAAGCAGGGTGGATCGCCATGCGCCCCTGGGAAAAGGGTTTATCGGAGCAGAGGGTTTTATACGCCTTATGAAAGACCCACGCCTGGATGGAATCCCCATGATTCTGGAAACTCCCGAACCCGACATCTGGCACCAGGAGATAGCCTGGCTGCAATCGCATCTTTAAGAAAACACATGCACAGAGTTTGATGCGTTTACATTTTCAGCTTTACAAGAAATAGCAGCAGAAAAAAGGCCTACCTAACCGCAACGGACATTACTTGCCCGGGGGATTCTCTACAGGCAGAGACACGTTTCGCTCAGACCAGTACATATACCCCATTCCCAGCGCCAGACTGCTCATGGAAATAATAAAGGTGGTAGTAAAACCCCACGCCTCGTAAAAGGCTATACCCAGCAGCGGGGCAAATAAACTGCGAAAGGCCGTAAGCACAAGGTGTACCGACTGGTAATTGCCTGCTTCTTCGGACGGGCAAAAATAGGCGGAGCCGATAAACCAGGTTAGCGCCATGGTAGCGGCAAATACACCATGAAATAGGATGTAAAAAATCAACATGTAATGTAACCGAATATCCCAAAACTCCACATAGGCCGGATAGTATTCCGTAAGGGTAAGAAACAGGATATACAACAGCATGGCAAGAAATGAGATGGACGCAAAGCGGCGTGGGTCGATTCTTCCCATGAGCTTGCCAAAAAAGGGCAGCAGCATGATGGCCAGCACATTGTAGCCGTTTTTGTAAAAAGCAATACTGCTATAGTTAAGCCCCAGGGCCGATTCAAAAAACAACACGATAACGGTTACCGAGCCCATGAAGCCGATTCCATAAAACATAAACCCGATTTCGAAATCCAGAAAAGAGCGATTGGTTTTCAAAATCCGCACCATCCCCATGGCAGACTCTTTAACGGAACTCCAGAAGCCCGATTCTTTCACCTCCTCACCTTCGTAGTCATAAGGAATCAGCGACAACAGAAATACGGACAGCACCCCCAGAACTGCAGCAACAGGAAAGATATATACAAAAATGTAATTGTCCATATCCAGCAACCAGCCATAAAAAAAAGTGGTTACCATCATCACTATTTTGTTGAGTGTGGTAGCATAGCTGTAAAGCCGGCTGAAGTTATCGTGGCGATAGGAAGTTTTCAGGAAAAGGTTGATGGTGGGCCATATGACCGTATTTCCCAGGTAGTACACCAGGAAAATGGCCAGAAAAATATAATGATACACTGAGTCACCCCCCAGCTGCTCGGGACTTCGCGGAAAGAAAAGCAGCAATAACAAAGGCAGGCGGGTAAGCAAGGCCGCACGGCGCAACACGCCTTTCTTGTTGTGGATGCGCTTAAGCCATTCATTCATGAATATGAGCAACAGAAATACCGCCATACTGAACTGAAACAGCACCGCCAGCTGGTAGTTGGAGCCCAGCAGACTTTTCACAAACACAAATTCGTTGAGAATAATCAGCCCGGCAATAATCCCTTCCAGAAAGGAATAGGACATATGTAGTGCAAAAGCCTTTCGCTCGCGGGGTAGTAAATCACTCATGCTTTTGTTACCGGAGTTTCCGTTTAAAATTTAAAGGGTGCAAAGCTACTGCCTTATTCCGTATTTCAAAAATGATTCAGGATGCGGGGAGATAGTTGCCGGATTTGTAACAAAATTGCACGAAGGAAGGTTCAGGCAAAAAACAGTTCAGGGTAATCCACCCGCTTACGCACATCCTCACTGTTGAGCCTGCCGGAGAACTCTTTTCGTAGAAATCGTGCCGTGGGCCAGGCATCCATAAGCTTATCATCCAGTGGCTGAAACAGCTTTTTCAGGTCTTCTTTCCTTGCATCTGCACGCAAATATTCATGTGTCAAATCTTCGGGCAGCAGCAAAAGCATGCGGGGTCCGTTGGGGGCTTTGGGGTTATTATGGAGTTTTTTGGCAAGGGCATTGGGCGGTGTGGTGAGAATGGAGAAGCTGGGCACAATTTCTCCTGTATCCTCATCTGTCTTTTCATCCCACACCCCTGCGGCGTAAAAGATTCCCTTTGCCGGATGAATAAAATGGGGGTACACCTCACCGGCAAAGTGAAAAAACTCATAGTATCCGTCAAGGGGAACAATACAGCGGCGCGACAAAACGATATCACGATGCACGAAAAAAGCTTTTTCGCAGGTGGAGTTAATCATTTCACGGGCATATTCCTTCCCCGACTTTTTATCGGTGTATTTCCATGGAAGGCCCCAGTGCATATTGCGAAACTGCAGCCCGTTGCCGTTGCGGGTAATAGCGCTGAGTAAGGGACGCGATTTGCCGATAGCAACATAATGTTCCTGAAAAGACAGTTGCGCCTCACCCACGAAAGTTTTGTAAAACAGCTGCGCTATTTCATCGTCAGGGTCCTGCTGCAACCTGCGCAGCATTTCTTCACGTACCTTTTTGGTTCCTACCCAGTAGCACATTTCCTTTGGTTATTAGTTGTTGGATATTTAGTTCCCAGTTGCCAAACCACCGCGGAATTAGGCAGGGTGGGGATAAAACCCTTCGATCGTCCAGCTTCGGGCATTTTCATTTTTCAACCCAAATGACCCCTCCCCGGCCTCCCGTACGAACGGGACAGGCTCCCCTACGAGCATGGGCGGGTGGTACTGTAGTGGTAGATTTGGCAGTAAGAATAAAAAATAATTTTTCAATAGATCGCATTTGTTTATGCATATAAGGCCAGCAGCCCGTAACACCTCTCCTTATCCATAGGGAGGGGACGGGGGTGGGTCAATAAAATGAGTATGGCAGCTCAAAGCAAATACATTCTCCCCGCCTCCATGTCTCTGCGGTTAATATCCGGCGGTTGGTTTGCATTCTAAGTTTTCTGTCCTCTCACACCTCACACCCCATACCGAATAACCATCCTTTCCATAAAGATAAAAAAAAACCCGGCATTGCTGCCGGGAAAACCATTCGTAAGCTATTGGTTAACCATAAAATGGTTTTGGTAACTAACTCATAATTATTGAATTGAATATCTTAATCCCAGGTAAAACATCCGTCCCATAATGGGACCCCAGATCATGGAAGCATCGAAATGCTCACCAAAGGGTTCTGTAGATGCAATAATAGGATTTTTTTGCTTATAGTTGGTTAAATTTTCGCCTCCCACATACAAATCAAAGTTATTCCACCTGCGCGTAACTTGTCCGTGCACTACCACATGAGCCGGAGATTCTTCAGGCATGCGGAACTGCTCCGGCAACATGTCTGAATTGGGAATGCGACTTTTTCCGTTAAACTGCCCGGTGAGGTCAACCTGCCAGTTGTTGTTGCGCGATGCCCATGAACCCGACAACATCCCTTTGTAGTTGTTCACAAAAGGCTTGCGCACAAGTTCCTCATTGATGGTTGTTTTTACATCGGTCATACGATAGGCTGCGGTAACCTCAAAAAACAACAAGGGCTCAAACTTGAATTCCACCTGCGAGTTGTTGGCATATGATTTTCCATCCAGGTTGTAAAACATGGCCATGCCGTAGTCGGTATCCACATCCACAATCAATTGATTCACAAAATCGGTACGGTAATATTCCATTGATAGCGATGCATCTCTTCCAAATAGAGGAAAAGACTGCGTAAGGCTACCTCCGTAGTTCCAGGCTTCTTCCATTTTAATCTCTTCAACAAAAACAAATTGCCGGTTACTTACCAGTAATCCGGTATTTTCGGCAATCATATTGGGTGCTCTGTAGCCTTTACCTGCCGACCCTCTTAGCGTGGTGGTAGGGGTAAGATTTGAGCGCAGGTGCAAACGGGGTGTAAAGAAGGTGCCATGTATATTATGAAAATCGGCCCTCATGCCAAGAATACCCACGAAACTTTCGTGATGCTGGAATGTATACTGGGCAAAAACCCCGGGTACCGATTCTATTCGATCAAAGTTGTTCTCCTGGTCTGTTGTGGTCAGGTCTTCCTTATAATCATCGAGGATATAGCTGAAGCCTGCATTAATTTTATGATCGGGATCCCCGGCAATGGAGTTTTCGTAAATAATATTGGCGTAGAGGGTATTCTGACGACCAAGGTATTGGGTAAGTCCGTATTGAGAGTCGTGATTGTGATGGATGAAACTCAGTTGTGTTCCGATACTGCCGTCGGGTTGCCCGGGCAGAAAGAATCCGGTACGGGCAAAGGCTTCGTATCTGTCGGTATTTACACCAAAGCCGTAATAGTTGGATGAACCCAACTGCGCTCCATTTTCAAAAAACGCCATCTGCCCTCCCCTGCGGTCTTCCTGCATAATGCGAAAACCAAACTGCGATTCCATTACACCGGGACGATCATAGCGATAACGGTTTACTACATTGTACTTGCGCATCAGGGGATGATCCAGGAAAGAATCGTGGTTGTGATCAAACTTGTTTTCCAGTACCTCACCATGGGCAAGCACCATGGTTGACCAATTGTGATTGAGACGTACGGCTGCATTAATACTACTTTCCAGCCTGCCGAAGTCGTTACCGTAAAAGTTGTAGAAAAAGCGGTCGGAAGATTCGGGCTTTTTCAACTCCACATTAATCTGACCGGTAATGGACTCATAGCCATTTACTACGCTACCGGCTCCTTTAGATACATGAATAGACTCCATCCAGGGGCCGGGAATAAATCCCAGTCCGTAAGGCTGGCCCAGGCCACGGATGGTGGGCGTATTTTCAGTAAGAATCTGGCTGTAAATCCCTGCCAGTCCAAGCAATTGAATCTGCTGTGCGCCAGATACTGCATCGGTAAAGGATACATCTACGGAGGCGTTGGTCTCGAAAGCTTCAGATAGGTTGCAGCATGCAGCTCTCTGGAGCTCGGATTCGGTAATTACATTGGTAAGTATGGGCTCCATGCTTGACACATGGCTGCCGGAGCGTCTTCCGGTTACGATTACTTCACCCAGGTCGCGTGATGCTTCAAGCACCACTTCTGCATTTTTCTGGGCTGAGGTAATCATTAAAGTATCGGCACGATACCCCATGAAACTTACAACCAGCTGGTGGGGTAGCCTGCTGCTGTCAATACCCAGCTGAAAGTTTCCATTTTCATCGGTAGCAGTACCTGTGGTAGTACCCTTCCAGAACACACTGGCACCTGCAAGAGGCACTTCCTTATAGTGATTGCTTTGGGGCTCATTGCCCAAAACACGACCTTTCAGCACATGTTCGCTGGCAGATGCCACCATCGCGATATGCAGGATAATAAACAGGGAAAGTATATTTTTTTTAAAGTTCATCTGACTATAACTTTTGGGTTAAAAATTCAAAACATTGCATGCATTGTATTCATCAATGCATGTAAAATATATCACACGCTGAATCCATATACGGACCCAAAGTGTAACCCGAAAGCTGTTAGCAGATTTTTAACTGGTGGGCAAAAAGAACAAATTCCCGGGCCACCTTTCTGGGTGGAGGGTCTGTGTTGGAGAACAATGAAGATGATTCATCTTCAAATAAAGGCTGTATGTGTTGAGATGCTAAAGTAAGCTCAGGAGAACCCACTAAAACAGGTTGTAACCTCCCGATTTGCCTGTCTTTAGATATTTCGTAATCATTCTTTACATAAACCACTTCGTCCTCGCAGCAATTCTCGCACTGTAACTGCGTGTCTTCAGTTGTGCAGCAGCTGTTAATACTGTCAGTATTTATGCTGCAGGAATCTTGAGCGCAGCAATCGCTCACATCAGCAAACAGATACAATGCGCTGGATTCGCAAGCCAGGCAATGGTGCATCAGCAACCTTATCCCGGTAAACGACACCAGGAACAAACTTGCCAGAACCATTGACATTATGTATTTTACAAACTTTTGCATCACTGTTTTTTCAGAATTGCAAATATACAAATAATTGCATTATTATTTAACCGGGGTTTCGCTTACACGATACTCGCCCAGGCTTTCAAGCAGCGCATTGATTTCTTCTGTTGGAGGAATGGGGTTGGCATCAATGTGCAGGCGATTGTTATCCTGCGAAATGAATACGCGACCTACTCCTGCCATCGATAAAAGTGCTGATTCTACTCTTCTCACACAGTGCTGGCAAGTAAGTCCGATGATCTGATATTCTTTGGTTTCCATAATTATTCGGATATGAAAAATTATTCTTCGTTATAGAGCTTGTTGTTTTTCAAAAACGCTGGATTCCTTTCATAGATACAGCAATGATGAAGATTGGCGTGTGTCTCTTCATCAGTAATAAAGTTCTCTGTATCGTGCCCGGCTTTGGCAATAGCCCTCTCCACGGTTTCCTGATCGGTACGATCCGTGCGGAAGACAAGGGTCAGTTTCTGTGTTTGCTGATTCCAGTCGGCACTGCGCACTCCGCGTACGGTATAAGCAGCTCGTTCAATACGATCTTTACACATACCGCAGTTGCCCAACACGGCAAACTCCACTTCTTCGGTGTTGCGTCCATGAGCATCAGCAGGCGAAGTAAGACCAAAGATGAACAATAACAAAAGAATTACAGGTAGGGACTTTATTACATTTTTCATATTCAATTGTATGATTTTTAATTAGAAAATTTATTTTACCTTCTACACTTACAATAACAAACAATCATATAGTTTGTTGTATCGCAAGTACCTTACATAAAGTTACTGCAATTATACCGTATTTCACACAACCGGCACACAGAAATAACAAGTTTTAATATTTTCCGTTTCCAACAGAGAGATTATCAACACCGTAAACAATATCAGAGATAAGGTTCGAAATGGTTTTGCTTTTCCGGGTATGCGAGCAGCAATGAACAGCAAAACAAAAGCAATTACCCTGCTCTACCCCGGCAATCAAATAAATTAACGCAATTCACAGCAACAATAGCGAAAAAATGTTGTTTAAAGGCATGAATCAAGAAAATATTACAATCAAGTGACACTCCTATTCGCCATTCTGCTATTTATTATTCCTGCATTTCATGTCAATGCAGAGCAAAGGCATACGCTCAGCGGCAGCGTTCGCGATGCCAGAAACGGTGAGTTACTACCCGGGGTCAATGTGTTTATTCCCAGCACACAGACAGGAACGGTAACTGACTTAAATGGAGAATACCGTCTTCGGTTGCGCGAGGGTGAATACATTCTGAAATTTTCTTTCATCGGTTACCGGGAAAAGGAAATTAAAATCTCATTAACAGAAGATACTCGCCTTGATGTTAAACTGGATAATGGCGGCATTAGCCTTTCGGAGGTTGTCGTTGCGGCCGAACGATCTCGCAGCAACGTGGAAAGAACCGATATGGGCACCGTAAGCCTGAGCATTGAATCCATCCGCAATATTCCGGCTTTTCTGGGAGAAACTGATGTATTGCGCTCCATTCAACTGTTGCCGGGAGTGCAATCGGCCGGCGATGGCAACACAGGCTTTTTCGTGCGGGGCGGAAATGCCGACCACAACCTGGTACTTCTGGATGAGGCCGTGGTTTATAATGCCTCACACCTGTTCAACTTTTTTTCTGTTTTTAATCCCGATGCGGTAAAAGATATCAGCCTTTACAAAGGAGGTATAAGTCCTGAATACGGAGGAAGGCTGGCTTCAGTGCTGGATGTAAGCATGAAAGAGGGAGACTTATACCAATACAAAACCAGCGGAGGAATCGGGCTGATTTCCAGCAGGCTTACCCTTGAAGGCCCCATACAGTATGGCCGCAGTTCCTTTTTGGTTTCAGGGCGAAGAACCTACGCCGACCTGTTTCTGAAACTTTCCTCCGACCCCACCCAGAGAGAGAGCCAGCTCTATTTCTATGATTTAAATGCAAAAACAAATTACGTTATCAACCCCAGAAACCGCATTTCATTTACCGGGTATTACGGCAAGGACATTACTATTTTCAGTGATTTATTTAGCTTTGACTGGGGCAACACCACGGCAAGTGTAAACTGGAACCGGACAATATCACCCCGTTTATCCAGCGATGTATCGTTACTTTACAGTAACTACCAGTTTAACATTGCAGGAGACATTGGTCCCTCGAGCTTCCGGTGGAATTCTACCATTGATAATCTCAGCCTGAAAGCCGGAGTTAACTATTTGTTCGCTGATAATAACTCCATTAATATGGGCGTACAGAGTACACTGCACAACCTTAACCCCGGAACCATACGGGCGGAAATTGAG
>SLOR01000253.1 GCA_007132395.1 Bacteroidales bacterium | reverse complement strand
TGCACGGTGTACTTGACGGCGAAATTTACTATTCAGGGCTTAACAACATGGGCGTAATGCTTTGCTTTGACCGCTCCGGAGCGCTGAAGAAGACTTTGCAACTGGATTATAGTGCACGGCAGATTATTCCCCTGCCCAACCGAAAGTTTGCATTACTGGGTTGGGTGCTTTGGACCGACAGGGTGCGCGAATTTGTTGCTATCGTCGACTATGAGACCAATGAGGAGAAAATTATCTGGGATAAATTCAGACCCATGGCAGGTTCTTCGCCAAGGCAAAGTTTCTATTATCAGTATACCTTTGCATCCAGAGGGATGATTAGTCTTAGCACCATGCCTTTCCTTAATATCGGTGGAAGGAATAATCCTCCGATAATTGCACATGTGGACAATAAACTCATCATAACTGTACCCGATACGGGCGAAATACGCACCTACGATTTGGAAGGCAGGTTTATATCCAGCCAAACCATCGATTGGGCTCCTGCTTATGTATCCGTGGAAGAGCAAAAAGAGATTCAGCAAAAAGCCATTGAAAGATACCGCAATCTGCAAAACCCACAATTTGCAAGCTGGGTATCGGCCGCCGAAAACCGTGCTGCCCGCGACCAGCTTGTAAGAGAGATGGAAAATGACCTGCGGGCCATTGACAAACCCATTCCTCTACCTGTTTTTTCCACCGTAATTAAGGATTCCGACGATAACCTCTTGTTTTTTGAGTTCCCCAAAGAGGAAGGCGCCAATAAATTCAATGTATGGGTTTACGGGCAGGGAGGCAACTTTGTTGCGCAAAGCAGTTTCGCTGTAGAAGGGTATGAGCTGGAGATAAAACCCTCAAAAATGGTTTTTCACAACGGATATTTATATGCGCTGCTGAAAAAAGAAGGGGCAGAAGGTGTACCTTTACGGGTAGCCCGGTTTAAACTTCGCGGCAACTAAACTTCCTTTTATGGCGGCATCCGGTGATAAAAACTGTATAAATTTTCTTCGCCAGGTTCTGCCTGACCTGAACCTCCGCTGGGAGGGGTACCGTAAAGTAAGAAGGCAGGTTTGTCGCCGGATTCGTAAACGGATACATGTTTTGAAGCTGGAATCCTTTGAAGCTTACCGTATATATCTAAAGAATCATTCCCGGGAGCGGGAAGTGCTGGATGGCATGATGCACATCAGCATTTCCCGTTTTTTTCGTGATACCCATTCCTGGGATTTGCTGGGTGAAATACTGCTGCCGGCCCTGGCACAAAGGGCAGCCCTTGAAAACCGCCCCCTGCGTTGCTGGTCAGCAGGATGCGCATCGGGCGAAGAACCCTACAGCCTGGCCTTATTGTGGAAACACAAATTGTCGGAAGTTTTTTCGCAGCTACCCCTGCAAATTATAGCTACCGATGCCAATGAATTGATGCTGCAGCGTGCACAGCGAGCCTGCTACAGCCGGGGAAGCCTGAAGCATATGCCCGTCAACTGGCTCAATGAAAGCTTTTTGAAGCAGGGAGAGGAATACTTTCTTAATACTTCTATTCGCAATAGGGTTTCCTTTCACAGGCAGGATATCCGGAAGGAGATGCCGGAGGGACAATTCGACCTGGTGTTTTGCAAAAACCTGGTGGGGATGTATTTTGAAAAGCCCTTGGCCATAGAGGTGTTTGCAAAAATTGTATCCCGTATGCATAGCGGAAGTTATTTACTGCTGGGTAATCATGAACCTTTTCCCCTGGAGGAAGTGCCGGATATCGTAGTTTTCAACAAAGGACTACAAGTGTATCAGAAGAAAACTACCTGACTCCGGAAAAGCATATTTTGGATTACGCTCTTCGTATGGGAAGTGCCGTGAAAAGCGCTAACGAATAATAAAGAAATTCCTGTGTGCCAGCCACTCCAATCAGCTTTGAGTTTTTGCCCGTCAGACTATTCCAGATAAATGTCATGTTTATCTTGCAGGCAATAAAGCAGTCGTGTCTTGTTTTTAATGGAATTAAAAGAAAAGTAACGGGGAAATGCAACCAACGGAAGTGAAATAATTAAATATGACTGACGTTTATTTGTATTGAGTTTGAAAATAATGCATGCAAGTGATACCGGTTGGCTTGCGATACTTAACCTGTTCAAGCTACTCCCAAAGTTAGAATTATATCTAAATGAGAATAGCTACTTTATAATTGATTTAGACATATTCTATGCAAAAACACTAATTTTACCGCCTGTTATTTAAGGAGAACAAATATTCAGTAAAAAAATATACTATTAGCAAAATGAAGCAAAGCATTCTTTCCGCGCTTTTTACAGCAGCTATTCTCACATTTACCGGTTTTTCTTCCCCTGCACAGGAGCCGGTTAATCGCTACCTTACCCTCAACGAAGTCATTACCATTGCCCGCGAGCAGTCGCCCGATGCCATGGCGGCGCGCCACCGGTACCGTGGCAGCTACTGGCAGCACCGCTCTTTTCAGGCAGGCTATCTGCCTGGCTTACGACTGGATGCTACTTTACCCAACCTAAACAGGAACATCTCCGCCATTACCCTTCCCGATGGTAGCGATGTGTACGTAAGAAGAAGCCTGGCTTCCTCTTCGGCCAATCTCTCCCTGAGCCAGAGAGTGGGGTTGACCGGCGGACAGATTTTTATGAACACCGGCCTGGAGCGAATAGATCTTATTCGCGAAGGAGATAATGTTACTTCTTATTTGTCTACCCCGGTAAATATAGGTTTTAGTCAGCCCATCTTCTCCTTCAACCCCTATAAGTGGGAACGCAAAATAGAACCCCTGCGCTTTCAGGAAGCCCGCAAACGCTATGTTGAAGACCTGGAAAGCATCTCATTAAGAGCCAATAACCTTTTCTTTGATTTATTGCTGGCGCAAATCAATATTGAAATTAACACCCTTAACCTTAACAATAACGATACCTTGTACCAGATATCCAAAGGTCGTTATTCGCTGGGGCGCATAGCCGAGAATGAACTTTTGCAAATGGAACTGAATGTACTCAATTCGGAGGCCCAACTGGAGCAATCGCGCATTGATTACGAAGCAGCTCTATTCCGGTTTCGCTCCTACCTGGGTATTGACAATGTGGAATCCATTTCACTGGTGATTCCACAGGAGCGTCATGAAATGTTTATTGAAGTAGAAACGGCTTTAGCACAAGCCCGTGAGAACCGTTCAGATATCCTCGCCCTGGAAAGAAACATGATAGAGGCCGAGAGTGAGGTAAGCAGGGCTCGTTCTGAAACCCGCTTCAATGCCAACCTGTTTGCTGTGTATGGACTAACCCAGACCGCCGATAAGTTTTCCGATGTATATGTCGATCCCCTCGATCAGCAAACCCTGCGGGTGGGGGTGCAAATTCCCATTGTTGACTGGGGTGTGGGCCGTGGAAGGGTGAGAATGGCCGAATCCAACCGCGAACTTATCCACACCAATGTGCAACAGGCATTGATTGATTTTGAACAGGAGGTTTTTTTGCGGGTAATGGAATTCAACATGCTGGAGCGTCAACTGATGATTGCCGGTAAAGCTGACACCATTGCCGAGAAACGATATGAAGTGTCACGCCAGCGGTATCTTATCGGGCGCATCGACATCCTGGAACTCAATATCGCACTGGAAGAAAAAGACAGGGCCAAGCAACGCTACCTGTCCGCCTTGCGCAACTACTGGAGAGGATATTATGAAATGCGAAGGATTACCCTTTACGATTTCAGGGATGATAGACCCATTACCCTGCGATTTGATGAAATTTAATTTGAATACACGGGTTGAAAAGAAACCTGCTTTAATTACCTTATCCCATGCTTAGCTTTTCCGATACCACGCTCGATAAAATTATAGTTCACCATATTGGCAATCCCTCACATGATGAACCTCTGAACTGTTCCAAAGAAGAGTTCCCTCTTACTGACCCCGATTTGGAAGGCATATTGGGAAAGTTTTTTCTCTCCCCTTTTCAGAAAAAAGCATTGAGCTTCTATAATTTCAAGCACGACAGCGACCTGGAGCTGAATGAAATGTATCATTACGCCTCCAAAATGTTTAATCCCGGCGAAAGCTTTGCGCTGCAATCAGTAAATATGGCAAAGCACCTTTACGATAAATCGGGCCATCCCATGGTAAAAAGCGGCGAACTTTATATCGTACTGCTCAATAATATTATGGTGGAAGATGAACTTACCGATGGTATTGGGATTTTTAAGTCGGAAAACAAAGACACTTTCCTGAAAGTTTATGCCGGAGGCAATAGTTGTAGTATTGAATACCAGGATGGGATTAATATCAACAAGCTGGATAAAGGCTGCCTGATTTTTAATACCGAAAAAGAACACGGCTACAAGATATGTATCCTTGATAAAACCAATGCCGAAGAATCGCGCTTCTGGAAGGATCATTTCCTGAAAGTGGCCCCCCGCGACGATGACTTTTACCATACCAAAACGGTAATGCATATGGCTAAAAGCTTCTGCAATACCATGCTGGTGGAGGAAAATGATGTACCCCGCAGCAAGCAGCTGGAGGTAAAGGAAAAGGTCGTTCAGTATTTTTCTGAAAAAGAGGAATTCAGCCTTGATAGTTTTGAGCAGGAAGTGCTGGAGGAGCCGCAGGTAATTGACTCCTATCGCAGTTTCAGGCAGCAATTTGCTGAACAGCAGGATTTGCTGACAAAAGATAGCTTCGCCATTGCCGAACCTGCAGTAAAAAAGGAAAAGAAGAATTTTAAAAGTGTTATCAAGCTGGATAAAAATTTTCACATCTATGTGCATGGCAACCCCAATATGCTGGAAAAAGGGTTTGATGACGGGAGAGGAAAGTTTTATTACAAATTGTTTTTTGATGCAGAAGAATAGGTGTTTATTACTTCTGTTTCCTTAATTTTACATTGAGACGAATTTATTATTTCACACAAAAGTATTTACAATGGAAGGAGGTACCGGATTACTTATCGCATTGGGCGTATTTGTTTTATTTGCCATCCTGGGGTATAACCGCCTGATAAGGTTGCGCAACATGGCCGATAAAGCCTTTGCCAGTATTGATGCCATGGCCAAAAAGCGTTACGATTTGATTCCTAACCTGGTGGCCACCGTGCAGCAATACATGCAGCACGAAAGAGCTACCCTTACCGAAATTACCGAGATGCGCGCCAAAGCTGTATCAGGCAATTTGTCAGATAATGAAAAGGTGGACCTGGATAATAAAATATCCCGTGCCATGGGAGGCATCATGGTGGCCGTAGAAAATTACCCCGACCTGAAGGCCAATCAAAATTTTATTCAGTTGCAGGGTAGTCTTAACGAGGTGGAAGAGCAGTTGAGTGCAGCGCGTCGTGCCTACAATGCCGCCGTTACCGATTACAACAATGCCTGCCAGATGTTTCCTTCCAATGTTTTTGCCATGGTATTTAACTTCCGCACCAAACGACTATTCGAAATCAGCGAGCAGGAGAGGCAGAATGTGGATGTGAAATCTTTATTTCGTTCCTCTTAGGCATTGCGACAACCATCTCCGGCATTTAAAAGGGTAGAAGCTGCAATTTATCTGGTTTCACCATTTTGGCTGCATAGCATTTTTTGAATCATCCCGGTTTGTTAATAAAACCATCTCAGATGAAGACACTGCAGGAATTTGAGGCGTTTTTCCAAAAAGAAATGATGGCGGATTTAAAAATCCTCGATCAGAGAAGAAGAGACCAGGTAAAAAGATACACCTGGATTGTTTTACTGACACTGCTGGGTTTGTTGTTGTGCGTGGTATTGTACCTGAACTTTGGCCGTCATTCTCACAGCAGTGCGGCGGGCTATATTTATCTTATTACAGGATTGGCCATTTTGATTACTTCTGCTATTGTGATGAGTACCTGGGCGCGTGATAAGACCTTTTACCAGGATTTTAAACAAAAAGTCATTGAGCCCATTGTGGGCTTTGTAAGCCCAGACCTTCAATACGAACCCCGCAACTTTATTGGTGCCGACAGTTTTCAGCGATCGCGTATATTTATGAAAACCGTGGACAGGTACACGGGCGATGATATGGTGCAGGGGAAAATCGACAAAACCCAGATATGGTTCTCGGAGGTTAAGGCAGAGTACAAAAGTACCACTACCGATAATAAAGGTCACACCAAAACCACCTGGCACACCATATTCAAAGGGCTGTTTTTTATTGCCGATTTTAACAAACACTTCCAAACCTCCACAGTGGTGCTGCCCAACCGCCTGGGCAAAGGAGTGCTGGGAAACTTCCTCAATAAAATGAACTGGGTGCGACGTGAAAAACACGTGAGGCTGGAGGACCCGGAGTTCAACAAGCACTTTGTTGTGTATGGTGAGGACCAGATAGAAGCACGCTACGTGCTGAGTACTGCCCTTATGCAGCGCTTAACGGAATTCAGGAAAAAGCATCCCAATCCCATTTATGTGTCTTTTGTAAATTCCTTCCTGTATATTGCCATTGCCTATCAGAAAGATCTTTTCGAACCCACCTGGTTCAAAAAGCTTACCCGGTTCAGCCTCGTTAAAGAGTACTTTGAAGACATTCAGCTGGCCGTGAGTATCGTGGAAGAACTCAACCTGAATAACAGGATTTGGACGAAACAGTAAGAGAGAAGGGAGAACGGAAAACGGAGATTGGAAAGGGGAAAGTTGAAAACTAAAAATGAAAAGTTAAAAGCTCGATGGTGAAAGCTGGAAGGGCCTCAATCCCGAATCACTCCGCTCAACCTTAGCCTTAATCTCATCCTCAATCTTAACCTCAATACCTTATCGGGTCAAACCCCTGTCCGTACACACCCATTACTTTGGATATGGAAATAAAAGCATCGGGGTCGATGGTCTTTATAGTGCGGAATACCCTGTTGTTTTCATAACGGCGCACAACCACCATGAGGATAGTAGTATCGGCTTTGCTGTACCAGCCTTTGCCGTTGATAAGTGTTACACCGCGTCCTATTTCGTTGGCAATCTGTTCAGCAATAAGATCGGGTTTTTTGCTGAAAATAAACATCTGCACACTTTGCCTGTGCCCCATCAGCACCATGTCAATGGCATAGGAGGCCACCCCCATAACTACCACACCATAAACCATCACCTCGATAGACTGGAACAGGAACCAGGAGCTGGAAATAATGAACACATCCATTGACATAATGAGCTTCCCGTGGCTGATATTTCGGTATTTGTTGATAATCATGGCAATGATATCGGTGCCACCGGTACTTCCACCCTGCGAAAATACAAGACCCACACTACCTCCACCCAAAATGCCCCCAATAATGGCCGCCATAAATTTATCAGAAACCACCGGCTCGGTAATAAACTGTTGCAGGATTCCCAGGAAAACCGAAAGTACAATGGTACCGTATATGGTTCTTATGCCGAAAGAAAGCCCCAGGTTTTTTATACCCATTATGATGAGTACAATATTGATGGCAAAAAAGGTGATACCCACCGGAAAGCCTGTAGCGTAAAATATGAGTACACTCAGACCCGTTATACCTCCACCTACAATTTCTGAGGGAATGATAAAGGCTGTCCATGCCAGGGCATTGATAAAAAGTCCCAGGGTAATGATGGTGTAGCTCTTCAGTCCGTCCCAGAAGGGATGTTTTGTCATCTTTATTTTCATAATACGCTAAAGTGTAAATTGTTATAAGGCACGTGCCTGCGTTTTCGCAATTTGCAAAAGTAAACAAACCCTTTTAAATACTTAAAAAAACCTAAGCACATATATGAAGGATTAATTTTTTTTTAACTTTGTTGAGATAACAACTTTATGTGTTGTTATGCGTTATGCTCAAAAGAATCAGAAACCCAAAAGCCTGAGTTATGAAAGCAAAATTGTATTTCCTGGTAATAATTGTATTAATGCCGGCTTTTATATGGGCACAACAATCAGATCGCAATAATTTTTCGTCCGGTCTTGATAAAGAGGGCTACAGCCTGTTTAACAACTCATCACGCTTTGGTATGGAAATGGGTAGTAGCTTTGCCACCGGTTTTAGAGGTACTTCCATGTTTACCCAAACCCTTTCGCCCCATCTGCAGTTTCAGCCAGGGCAAAACTTCAGCCTTACAGTAGGTACACTGTTTTCCACTTCAACCTTCGGGGGCAGCTCTCCTGTTATGTACGGGGGAAGCGGCGAAGTGATGCCCGACAGGATGAATGCAGCCACAGTTTATGCTTTTGGAGCCTATCAGCTCAACCCCAGACTTACCCTTACCGGTGGCGCCTGGACCGAACGTAACAATATGAACCAAATGTACGGACAGATGAATCCACAGGCGTTTGATATGAATGCAAGGGGAATGATGATGGGAATGGAATACAGAATTACTGAAAATTTAAGCTTTGGTGCAGAGGTTGGTGTTTCAAGGGGGTATAATCCATTCAATCCGTATTCTTCCGGCTTCGGACATCAACCCATGAGTCCGTTTCAGCGCCGCCATCCCTGGTAAAACATTTTATCGTTTTTATTGATATTGCCGATTTTGCAAGGCTTGCAGAGTGATGTAATTCTTTCGTCCGGGAGAATGCGTTTTTTCTTTAAAGAATTTTATGTTTTGTTTTGTGAATAGTATAAATTTATTTATATTGTAGTGCTGAAAATTTTAATTATTTTTTTGGTTGTTTTTATTGGTTAATGTTGTTTTTGTTTTGGTGGTTAAAAGGCAATAGGCGAGTGCAGGGCTCGCCTTTTGTTATTTATAACCTTTACACTTGGAGTCCCAACTCATA
>SLOR01000309.1 GCA_007132395.1 Bacteroidales bacterium | reverse complement strand
GGCAATTTTTTGCTTTTAGTCTTTTGAAACAATTTTATTGTATTCAAATTCAAAGAACATGAAAAAAGCAGACCCTGTAAAAAGGTCTGCAAATGTACGAAAGATTTAAAAACTACCAAAAATTTATTTCTTTTTTTTAGGATTAGCCTTATAATCACTAAAGTTTACGCTATTAAAGCCCTTTGACCTTTTCCTTGTGCCTGGTAATCTGTTTTTTTAATGCATCGGTGGCGCTATCAACGGCTTCTTCAAAGCTTTTGGCCTGTTTCTTGGCAAAAAGATCGTTGCCGGGAATCAATATCCTTATTTCTGCAATTTTATTGTCATGTGTAGTGGCCTGATCAAGTTTAAGGATTACATCACTGCCGATAACACCATCGAACAGGTTGCTTACCTTGGTTACTTTCTCGCGGATAAAGCTTTCCAGTTTTACATCTGCTTTAAACTGTAATGAACTAATTGTAACTTTCATAATCAATCCTCCAGGTTTAAGCCTTGGGATGGGCTTGTTTATAAACTGATTTTAACTTCTCAACCGTGTTGTGGGTATAAACTTGTGTGGCACTCAGGCTGGAGTGCCCCAGAAGTTCTTTTATCGCGTTAATGTCGGCCCCATGATTTAGCATGTGAGTGGCAAAGCTGTGGCGAAGAACGTGCGGACTTCGCTTACCAACGGTTGTATGTACGCTAAGGTAAAACTTTACGGTACGATAAACAAATTTGCGGTATATTTTTTTGCCTTTATCCGTAACAAAAACAGGGTCTGCAGCATTAAACACGAAAAGTTGCTGTTTATCAGAAACATACTGTCGAAAGGTGAGTAATAACGATCCCAGTAAAGGAATCAATCGTTGTTTGTTGCCTTTGCCTTTTACCCTTATTTGCCCTGCAATCATATCCACATCTTTATGGGTAAGCCCTACAAGTTCAGAAAGCCGCATGCCTGTAGTATAAAGCATTTCCAGTACAAGTCGATCGCGTATTCCTTTAAAATCTCTGGTAAATTCCAATTCGTCAAAGAGCGATGCAATATCATCTTCCGGAATAAAAACAGGTAACGTACGCGAGGTACGCGGTGCGGTAACCCTTTCCATAGGGTTAACTTCCAACAGGTTTCTGGTTTGCAAAAACCTGTAAAATGATTTAAGGGTGGAGATTTTTCTGTTTACCGACCTGGCTGCTACCCCCGCATCCATTAACGCTGCCAGCCAGCTTCTGATTTGAGCAGAGCTGGCAATGGCCGGTTCATTGCTGTATTCCTTTGCCAAAAAATGGGCAAACTGCAATAAATCGGTCCGGTAACTTTTCAGCGTGTGCTCGCTGTAACGTTTCTCTAATTCCAGGTACTTTAAAAACTCTATCATAAAAAAGAAGAAACTTTTGCTAATTAACAACAATTGCTATTGAAAAACAAAAGTTTCTTCCGAAAAGTCTTTCCCGGAAAGCAAAAAACAATTAAGCTTCGCTTTGGTCTCTAAGCTTTTGAATATATTGAGCTTTGAGCCTTTGCTCGCGGTTAATTACAGAAGGCTTTGTAAATTTTTGTCTTTCACGCAATTCTTTTAAGATACCGGTTTTCTCAAACTTCCTCTTAAGCTTCTTCAAAGCCCTGTCAATGTTTTCACCTTCTTTTATAGGAACAATAATCATGTTTACCTCTTTCTTTATTGGGTTGAAACTATCTGATATTTTGTGCGTTGAAATTAAATCTCAAACGGGCTGCAAAATTACAAATAGATTTCTATTAATCAAAAAATAAATGAAACTTTTATAGCAAGCAGGCCAAATCATTTTGCGCAACCTGCTTGCTACAGGTATAAAACGCCATTAATTCTCTAAATCTCTTCTGTGGAATTCTTTTTTCTGCTTCTTTCCAAAAAATCAGTCATAAGCCTGTAAAGGTGCAAACGGGAATTATTGCCCACGATGCTGTGGTTGTCGTTGGGATAAATCATCATTTCAAAATCAACATTATTATCAATGAGGGCACGAGCCATTTCAATTGCATTCTGGTAATGCACATTGTCATCAGCAGAGCCATGTACCAGCAGAAAGTCGCCTTTGATTTTTTCTACATGGTTTATGGGAGAATTGTCATCGTATCCATCGGGATTTTCGGCAGGTGTGCGCATATACCTCTCTGTATAAATGGTATCGTAAAACCTCCATGTGGTAACCGGTGCTACAGCAATGGCAGCCGAAAACACATCGGCGCCCAGCGCCAGGCATAAGGATGAAAGATAACCGCCGTAGCTCCAGCCGAAGATGGAGATGTTGTTTTCGTCCACGTAGGCTCTTCCGGCGAGCTGTTTTGCAGCCTCTATCTGATCAATGGTTTCGTATTTTCCCAGCTGGAGGTAGGTCATTTTTTTGAACTCTTCTCCCCTGCCGCCGGTGCCTCTGTTGTCAACCGAAACTACGATATATCCCATTTGGGTAAGCATTTGAAACCAGGCTCCGTTAAAAGCATTCCAGCGGTGGGTTACGGTTTGCGAACCGGGCCCGCCATACACATACATAAATACAGGGTATTTCTGTGCAGGATCAAACTGTGCAGGTTTCATTATCCATGCATTCAGGTATTCTCCTTCGGGAATGGGCACAGTAAAAAATTCAGCTTGCACATAACCTGCATCACGGGTTTTCTGCAAAAGCTCCTCGTTATCTTCCAGCACACGCACCAAATCACCTTCACGGGTATAAATGCTATATACAGGCGGGGTATTGATAGTGGTGTAATTATTAAGGTAATACCTGAAGTATTGAGAAAACCGGGGAACATGATATCCGGCTTCCTGTGTTAGTTTTGTTTTACCGCTGCCATCCAGCCCAATATAATACAGATGATTTTCCATGGGGCTTTCCTCAAAGGAAGTAAAAAAGAGGTGCTGTGTTTCCTCGTCGATACCCAGGAATCGGTTTACATCCCAGTCACCCCGGGTAACCTGCCTTATAAGTTCTCCATTCATTGCATAGTGATAGATATGCTTGAACCCGTCCTTTTCGCTGGTAAGAATATAAGATTGCCCATCTTCAAGAAAAGTAAGGTCGTCATTGATGGCAACGTAGTACTTGTTTTTCTCCTCATACATAAGCCGGGTTTGGCCTCCGGGAGCATCTGCAAGGAGAATCTCCAGATAATTCTGATGGCGGTTAAGCCTGAAAACAGCAAGCTGATGGGGGTTTTGTGTCCATTTAATACGCGGAATGTACTGGTCTGTTTCCTGGCCAACATCTACGCTTGTTACAGTACCCGTAGCCATCTCATACAAATGAATACCTACAAGGGCATTTTCTTCTCCGGCCTTGGGATACTTAAACCTGTATTCATTAGGGTAAAGACTTCCGTACATGAGCATATTAAACTCCTTTACATGGCTTTCGTCAAAACGGTAGAAAGCTATCCTTGCTCCATCGGGCGACCATTGAAACCCTTTCGTAAAACCGAATTCTTCCTCGTACACCCAATCGGTGGTACCATTAATAATATGATTTTTTTCACCATCGTGGGTAATGCGGTTTTCAGTACCGGAAGACAGGTCCTTAATATAAATATTGTTATTTCTTACAAAGGCGATATGATTACCATCGGGCGAAAAATCGGGAAGTCTTTGTTTACCGTTTTCTGACAGAGCTGTAAGCTGACTGGTGGCCAGTTCATAAACATAAAAGTCTGACTGGGAAGAATACCGATAAATGCTTTCCGTATTAAAGGCGAGCAGCAGCATTTCTTCACGGGGGCAGAAAAAGTAATCATCAATGCGGGGGGTATTTCCCTCACTATCTTCAATCATACCTTCCACATTTATAATGGTACGCACAAACTCACCTGTGTTATAAGCGTAAACATTTAAAGCATACCGATCCTCAATCATGGTATAGTGTTCGCCATCGAGCATGCTTTTGCCCAGATGGATGGACTTCGGGACAAAAGTTCTGTTTTTCCAGATGTCCTCAAGGGTGATTTCGGCATTAGCCGCTTTCATTTGAAAAGAAAATGCCAATAACAAAGGAATGGCCAAAAATCTAAGGTACCACGATTTCTGCATAATAGATGTGTGTATGGGTTAATGGATGACTTTAAATATAAATACCTTGTGCTTTAACACGACTCAAAATAATTTCGACCAAAAGCCTTGAATCTATAGGACGAATGCATGTAAGCCCCAAAAATAAAGAATATTTAATATATTAAAAGGCAAGTTTTCTTAAATTACATGCAGCAGTTAGGAATTTAAAGCCCATGCAAAATAAGAGAAAAAACAGGAAAGTAAAATGGAGCAGGGAAGTGGATTACAAGAAAACCACTACTTTTACAAGGGTTATCTTAGCAATTCGGTGATGTCAAATTCATTTTTGTACAGCTTCAGAATTTCGTCAACATTTAGTGTTTCCACTTTTTCAATTTTATTGCTGTTGGGGATATACCATACTTCGGCAAAAAAACCAAAAAGTGTGTACAGCTTAATGGTAAAATACAGAAACTCCCGGGAAGCGATTTCGTTACCATGTTCAAAAACAAGGTAAACTTTCTCCTTAATGGGATAATTATCGAATTCAAAAACATCCATAATCTGCATTTTTTCTAAGCCAAATATAACTAATTTTACAATTAACCAATAACATTCCTGTAATTTATAAATATTTTTATGTCTATTCGCAAGCATATCCCCAACATCTTTACCAGCCTAAATATTTTAAGCGGCAGCATAGCCATCGTATTTGCCTTTGAAGGCTTGTTTCATATCACGGCCATTTTTATCGGAATTGCAGCATTATGCGACTTTGCCGATGGTATGTTTGCCCGTTTACTCAAGGCTTACAGCGATATTGGCAAGGAGCTGGACTCGCTGGCCGATATGTTAAGCTTCGGCTTTACACCGGCCGTGGTGCTGTTCAAGCTGCTGCAGCAAACAGAAGGCTCACTAAGTCTGGTAGTAGCTGATATTAATGTACTCCCTTTTGCCGCTTTCCTCATAACCATTTTCTCGGCACTTCGCCTGGCCATTTTCAATACCGACAGCAGGCAAAGTGAGCAGTTTATAGGATTACCCACACCTGCCAATGCCCTGTTTTTTGTTGCCATACCCTTTGCTTTACATTACGGAGCCGAATCCTCCTTCTGGCATCCTTTGTTTGCTTACATTACTCAGGACCCCTACACGCTGCTGGGACTGACTATAGTTTTCTCATACCTGCTGGTAGCTGAAGTTCCTTTGTTTTCCCTTAAGTTGAAAAATATCCGATGGGCCGAAAACAGCATTCGGTATGTATTTCTTGGCTTTTCTGTTATCTTGTTAATCTTCTTTGGATGGTATGCCCTTTCTCTTATAATTATACTTTATATTATTCTTTCACTGGCACAATATACAGGCCGGGGCAACAAGAACCGGCTATCAGACAAAAATTAACCCAATCCGTAAATTTTCATCCCATGGCTGAATTACATGATACAGGCAAAAAGGGCGAAGCACTTGCCGTAGCACATTTGCAAAAGCACGGATACCAGGTACTGGAAACCAACTGGAGGAAAGGATCGCTGGAGGTGGATATCATCGCCAAAAAAGAAGACATACTGGTAATTGCAGAGGTAAAAACCCGCCGCACCAGCTATTTTGGCGAACCCGAAGAATTTGTTACCCGGGCCAAGCAGAAAAACCTCATCAGGGCCGCCAACCTGTATATCAACATCAACAACCTGGATTTAGAAACCCGCTTTGATATCATTTCTGTATTAATGAATGAAGACCAGCACAAGCTGCATCATATAGAGGACGCTTTTTACCCAACACTTTAATGATTTACTGCTTTCTGAAAGAATTACTTACTCCAGTATCCTACAAGTGGTTTCGGAAACTCTATTCAATCCACAAACCCTAAATATTATTGCATCTATCATTATTTTTATTGCGATTGCAATATTATTTTCTATTTTTGTTTAACATTAACAAACTACATATACAAATCAACAAAAACTATTGCTATGAAAAGAACACTATCTATTTTAGTGATTGCCCTCGCGGGGATATTTGTTTCGCAAGCAAGTACATCCTACCATCTGAATGATGCAGCGATTGACGCAATGTTTGCCAATGCAGAACTGGTTGAATTTAACGCAGTAGAAACCATGGCGCCCCTTGCTGATATGGGATACGCCAATCAGACGTTTCTGAATGAAAACAAAGACCCCATGGTCGCATTCCTACTGAGCTGGTTCCTTGGTTACCTGGGTATCCACAGGGCTTACCTGGGAACTTCTACCGGCACCATTGTGGGATATATACTTACCTTGGGGGGTTGTGGTATTGTGGCCACAATTGACTGGATTATGCTACTGATTGGACTTGTTAACAACGACATTAGTCAGTACATTGACAACCCACGTTTCTTCATGTGGTAACCCACTTTGAAGAAAACATCATAAAAAAGCCTTGCAGTATATTCACTGCAGGGCTTTTTTTTATAAAAGCTGAAGCAGATAATTGCGCTGTGCAGGTGATAAATGGTTGTGATTTTGCAAAATGTCATGGTATGCTCTTTTCACATCCAGTGCCATTGTTTCATTTCGGGAGAGAGATAATACCTGATGATAGTGATAAAGATAAATAAGATTGCCGGGATATTTTTCTGTCAGCCACCGGGCGTGTGGCAATGCTTTCATAAAATCCTTTTCCAGTTCCAGAAAAATCTTCATTAAAAAATAATGGGCTTCTGTGCGCACAATAAGATTTTCGAGTCGGGTTGCATTATTAAGTTGTGCAATCCCTTTTTCCATATCTCCCCGCGGGTAAAGAAGGGCATAAACAAAAAACAAAGGCAAGCGACCAGTGGCATAGTCTGTCATATAGTTATACAGACCTGAAGTAAGATAAAACCCCTCAAAATTCTCTTCGTACCCCAAAGAAGTCTTCAAAAACCTGACACACCGGTTCACATGCCTGAGTGCTGCACGATATTCACCATTAAGCAAATCAAGTCTTGCTTTCATTGCATAAAGATTGATAAAATGGAAAACATCCTGCTTGTCATATGCTCCATCCAGTACCATCTGGTTCACCAGCTTTTCGGCTTTTTCCAGACTGGCAAGGTAATGCTTCCTTTTTCTCACCTCAGATTCCTGGCTAATCATCTTCCACCAGTAATAATGTGCCCGGGTAAGGTGAGGCAGATAATGATCAGGATACTGCCTCTCCATGGATTGAATTATGGTGTCAGCAGAATGGAAGCTGAATTCATGAAGTGCTGTAATTGCCTTTTCGCCTTTTCCGTGCAGGGCCTCCGAGGCATTCAGGGCTTGTAACCCAGCATAAATTAAGCAGATAACCAGGAGTATTTTCTTCACGATTCAGGTTTTTTTACTGAATTTCTTCAAGTTGTATAACAAATGTTTTTAGGTCGGATTTATAAGCGCCCATTTGTATATTGTTTTTCTGATTTGCCAGGTAGCCGGCTTGTTTAATGCCTCCGAAATAGAAGGATTGAAACAATCCCAGGCCGATAACAAATCCACTCACATACAAATTACTGTAGGCCATATAGCCAGCCAACCCTAACGATGCCACCTGAGAACCTGCATTTAGCATGGCTCTCCCCGGATAGCCCGCATATAATTGCCCTGCCCCAGGCACAAATGTTGACCAATTGCGGGCTCTGTTTTCGGATAAAGTTACCGGGATGCTGCATTCGCAAAAAACCTGCAGGGTTTTATTCATGAGGCTATCGGTGGCAGCTGCAGAAAGCCCAAGATTTTGAATTCGTGCCAGCGTTTTTTCTGTGGCTACTTCCCAGTTTTCATTCATAATAGCAGCCAGAGAATACAAAAGCATTATTTCACTGGTTTGTGATTTCCGGGGATAATAGTGTTCCAGTTGCTGCAATGCACCCAGTGAGGCGGTGAAACTCCCCAGCATATATTCGCAAAGGGCCAGTTCGTAAAGCACCCTTGCATGCAGTTCGGGATACTGCCGTAAATGCACTGAGCGCTGCAAATCGTTGCGTGCCGTGCGGAAATCGCCGGTTTGCTTCAGTGCCTGTGCCCGCCCAAGATTGGCCTCCATACGCTTACGCGGATCGGAGGAGAAAAAGTAGGCGCGCTCCCAGGTAATGGCTGCCTCAAAATAGTTTCCTTCTTCATAAAGCTGACGGGCCTGGTCAAGCAACACATGCTTATCTTGTGCAGTTGCCTTATCAGGGGAAAAGCTTACGCAAAGGAATATGCATATCAAGTAAAATACGTTGATCCATCTCATAATTAAACTCATTTTGAACCCTGTTTACAGCTACGGCACTACCGTAAATATTTCCTATGTAGAATATTCCTGACAATCCGGCAGAAATCCAGAATAAAGGATGGCGATTGCCGAACCTGTTATAAAAATCCCATGAAGAAGCCATCATGGCTCCCACGTAAAGAAATGACGAAATGCCTTCTGCTGTTTTTCCGGCATATACCTTTCCCAGCCCGGGCACTGCTGCCGACATAATCCCTGCCATAACAGGAGATCGGGAGGGAGCATCCAGTATACGACTGCGGTAATCTATAAACTTCTTTTCCTCCTGGGCAAGTACATTCATGGTGCCCCTGAAACCAGAAGCGTAGGTATCGAAATCCTCTACTCTCCTCTCAAGTAAGGCGATTCCGGCACGCTGAAAATTTACCATTTGCCGGATGGTTTGGGTTGTGTCGGCTGAAACTGCCTCCAGAAAATGCAGAGAGCTGGCTATATTCCTTAGGTAAGCATAATTATAGGCAGTAAAAAATACCGACTTATTATAAAACGGG
>SLOR01000040.1 GCA_007132395.1 Bacteroidales bacterium | reverse complement strand
GCTTTCCATCCTTCAGAAAAACAGCCACCTTTACCTTGTTGTTTTTCCTGTTTTCTGCCCTAACTTCTTCCAGTTGACCAATGGGAAAAATTGTTTTATTAAGGTATAGGGTTCTTCGCAACTGTATAATGGTCCACATTAACCCCATCAGTACAAGCAGCGCAACCACTCCAAAAAGCCAGAAAAAAGAATCCTGCTTTTGAAAATAGCTAAATACCAGCATGGCATTGCTAATAAACATAAGCCCGAAAACAAACAACTGCAGATAATGGTTGGCCGGCTCCTGCTTTATTTTAATGGCTTCTTCATCGAACAGGATATCAGGCCGGTAAGTTACGGTTGTAGATAGTTTC
Source organism: Bacteroidales bacterium (assembly GCA_007132395.1). GTDB lineage: Bacteria > Bacteroidota > Bacteroidia > Bacteroidales > UBA7960 > SKVR01. The sequence continues at coordinate 8,438 of SLOR01000040.1, read as the reverse complement.
TTCATAAAATGAATTTTGAGCCTTAAGTTTTGAATGTTCCAATTAGTGTATCAAATATATTCATTTTAAAAACATACCATTTATTAAAGTAAAAAAGCATCTTCCTCACGCAAAGCCGCAAAGGTGTCGCAAAGTGAGCTAAGTTGCGAAAATTGAAAAGCTGCAAGCACCAGAAACCCCTTCTCCCCGCCCCACTGCCTCCGCGGTAAATCCCCGGTCTCCGGTCTCCTGTCTCCGTTCTCCATCCCTTTCCACTTTTCTCCCAATAAATAACATTTCCCTAACATAAAAATCCAAAGAAATGGCGTAACTTTGCACCCGCTTTTTAACAGAGGTTTAAACAATTCGGCTGCGGATGCATTACTCTCTGTAACAATAGTATGCTAATCTTTTTTTAATCCCAACCTTCGGCTACAGGCTTACAGCACGGGCCTTTATTTAAAACAAATCAATGCAAGACATCAGAAACATCGCCATCATTGCCCACGTTGACCATGGCAAAACAACCCTCGTTGACCGCATGCTTCATCAGGTGAAGCTCTTTCGCGACAACCAGGAAACCCAGGAACTCATCATGGACAGCAACGACCTGGAGCGAGAACGCGGTATCACCATCCTGGCAAAAAACTGCTCTGTAAAATACAAAGACGTAAAGATTAATATTATCGATACCCCCGGCCACTCCGACTTCGGTGGCGAAGTAGAAAGGGTATTAAACATGGCCGACGGAGTACTGCTTATTGTGGATGCCTTCGAGGGCCCTATGCCACAAACTCGCTTCGTGCTGGAGAAAGCCCTGAACCTCAAAAAGAAACCCATTGTGGTGGTAAACAAGGTAGATAAACTCAACTGCGACCCCGAACTCACCCAGGAAAAGGTTTTCGACCTGATGTTTGCCCTCAACGCCACGGAAGATCAGCTTGACTTCCCCACCGTTTACGGCTCGGCCAAAGGAGGATGGATGGGCCCCGACTGGAGCGACCCCACCACCGATATCTCATACCTGCTGGATATGATTATTGAACATATCCCCGCGGCACCTTTCGTGGAAGGAACGCCACAGATGCAAATTACCTCGCTCGATTACAGTTCCTACCTGGGACGTATCGCTGTAGGCCGACTGACACGCGGCACACTTACCCCCAACCAGCAGGTATCGCTGGTAAAACGCGATGGTACAATCAGAAAATCCAAAATCAAAGAACTGTATGTTTTTGATGGACTGGGGAAAGAAAAGGTAAAAACAGAAGTGCAAGCCGGTGAGATTTGTGCCGTGCTGGGCATTGAGAATTTTGAAATCGGCGACACCATTGCCGACCTGGATGCTCCCGAGGCAATGCTCCCCATTTCTATCGATGAACCTACCATGAGCATGTTGTTTACCATCAACAACTCTCCTTTCTTCGGCAGAGACGGAAAGTTCGTCACCTCGCGTCACCTGCGCGACCGCCTGTTTTTGGAAACAGAAAAAAACCTCGCTTTGCGTGTAGAACCCACCGATTCGGCCGACTCCTACCTGGTATTCGGACGTGGGGTATTGCACCTTTCCATCCTCATCGAAACTATGCGCCGCGAAGGCTACGAGCTGCAGGTAGGGCAACCCCGTGTTATCATCAAAGAAATTGACGGAGAAAAGTACGAGCCTATGGAGTTCCTTACCGTACACGTGCCCGAGCAGTTTGCCGGAAAGGTAATTGAAATGGTAAGTCAGCGCAAAGGCGAAATGTTGAATATGGAAAACAAAAACGACCGTACGCACCTGGAATTTGAAATCCCTTCGCGCGGACTCATCGGTATGCGTAGCAATATGTTAACGGCCACCGAAGGAGAAGCCGTAATGGCCCACCGCCTCAAAGGTTTTGAACCCTATAAGGGTGACTTCGCCCGCAAACGCAACGGTGCCATCATTGCCATGGAAACCGGTACTGCCATTGCATACTCCATCGATAAGCTGCAGGACAGAGGCAAATTCTTCGTGGACCCCGGGCAGGAAATTTATGCCGGACAGGTAATCGGCGAAAACAGCAAGCAGGAAGATATGGTGGTAAACCTTACCAAAACCAAAAAGCTCAGCAACGTGAGGGCTTCAGGCTCCGACGACAAAGCCACCATTGCTCCGGCCGTGAAATTCTCTATGGAAGAAGCCCTGGAATACATTGGCGAAGACGAATACGTAGAATTCACCCCCGCCCACATCCGCATGCGAAAAGTAATCCTGGATGAGCACGAGAGGAAGAGAATGAGTAAGTGATAAATGGGGCTAAAGCCCTTGGTTTATAGCAACATCTTACCCGTTGGCTAAAGCCAACGGCAATGGATACAGGGAATTACTCCTATCCATTGCCGTCAGTTTTAACTGACGGATTTTATTGTCTGAATAGAACCGGGGGCTTCAGCCCCATTATACATTTAGGCAAAATTGCGGATAATAATAAAAAAAGCATTTCGAAAGTTTTAAAAACAGCTCTATAAAGGTGTAATTTTTGTTTTTAAACAAAAATTACATGCAAGTCCCTGAATTAAAATCTGAGCTACATCAGTTAATTGATAAAATCGATAATCCAGATTTACTGAAAGCTTTAAAGGAGATACTAAGCCAGCAGCATGAGAATTATGATTGGGCCGATAAGTTGGATAGTGCTATCGTAGAAGAGATCAAAGAAAGCATTCAGCAAGCAAAAAAAGGAGCAGTCATTGACCACAGCAGCGTCATGAAGCAATTTAAGGAGCGTTACAGCAAATAGGAACAATGGAGATACATTGGACGCAAAAGGCCCTGAACAACTATTTCTCAATAGCAGATTATATTTAAAATAAATTCGGGGAAAGAGCACTGGAAAAATTTGTTCCCCAAACAGAAAATTCCATTAAAGCCCTTAGAAAAAATCCTGAAGTATTTCCAAAATCGCCAATTCTTTCCGGAGCAAGAAAGGGAAGCATAAATAGAAATACAAGTTTTTCTTATCTATACCAGCCGCGCATTAAAAAGATAACCCTCTTGCTTTTTTGGGATAACCGAAAAAGCCCTGCTGCCTGAGCATTTTAGTTGGCGCAACCCTCTGTCTTGCTCTATTTTCTTTTACCTTTGCCCCTATGCAAAGCCCTACCCTGCACGTGGCCCTGCCGGCCATGAACGAAAGACACTATATCGAAAACACCCTGGATTGCCTCAGAAAGCAACGCCTGAAGGGTTTTCATACATGGATTTGCGTTAACCAACCCGAAAGCTATTGGCAAAACCCCGACAAACAACACATCTGTCACAACAATGCCCAGACCCTGGAGTTGCTTCGCTCCTACCCGTTGGAAAATCTGCACTTTCTGGATTACAGCTCGCAGGGAAAGGGCTGGCAGGAAGGTAAGCTTGGCGTAGGAATGGCCCGCAAAACCCTCATGGATACCATTATGCAGGTTGCTCAAAAGGACGATAGTATAGTGTCGATGGATGCCGATACCGTGTTTGGAGAAAACTACCTGGGCTCCGTTGCCGATACCTTTGCCCGGCACCCCAAAGCCCACGCCCTTGCCAACCCCTATTACCACCCTCTGGTGGAGGAAGAAGAACTTAACAGGGCCATTTTGCGCTATGAAATCTATATGCGCTACTACGCCCTTAACATGTACTTTGCTGGCTCTCCCTATTGCTTTACCCCCCTGGGTTCGGCCATGTCGGCTCCGGTTTGGGCCGTAAAAAAAATCGGTGGGCTTACCCCCAAAAAGAGTGGCGAAGATTTCTACTTCCTGCAGAAACTTACCAAGGCAGGTCGCATTATCCGCTATAATTCAGAAACCATATACCCCGGCACCCGCGCTTCCGACAGGGTATTTTTCGGCACAGGCCCTGCCGTAATCAAGGGGCTGGAAGGGCAATGGTCGGCCTATCCGCTTTTCAACCTACACCTGTTTGAAGATGTGAAAAACACCATTGAGCGATTCCCGGTGCAGTTTGAAAAAACACATCCTACACCTATGGATGCCTTTCTGAAGGAACATTTGCGGTGTGATGATATTTATGCACCACTCCGAGCCAACCACAATAAACCTGAGCGTTTCATCAAAGCCTGCCACGAAAAAATTGACGGATTAAGGATATTGCAATTCCTGAAGGCCAAACATGCGGAAGAACCAATGCAGGATGAAAGAAACCTTAAACTCTTCCTGGAACGTTATTACCCCGATAATCCTTTGCCCAAAGAAATCATGGATATTGATTTTTCTCATTCTTCCGTGGAATTGTTGAATAAAATCCGTAAATTTCTGTTTGAATGCGAACTGGAAATACAGAAAAACGATGCAGAACATTATAGATAGTAACCATGATTTAATTGTCATCACCGGCCCCACGGCCTCCGGCAAAACTCGTTTGGCAGCAGAGCTGGCCGACATGCTCAACGGAGAAATCATCAGTGCCGACTCGCGGCAGGTGTATAAAGGCATGGACGTTGGAACGGGTAAAGACCTGGCCGATTACGTGGTAAATGGGAATATCATCCCCGCTCACCTGGTGGATATGGTAGAACCAGGGTATGAATTCAATGTTTTCGAGTTTCAAAGCCATTTCATCAAAGCTTTTGAGCACATCCGCGCCCGCGATAAACAGGCTATCATGTGCGGAGGCACAGGATTATATATTGAGGCCGCACTGGCTAAATACCACCTGCTAAAAGTACCGGAAAACCCGCAACTGCGCCAAAAACTCAGCAACATGGCACAGGACGAACTGGTGGAAGCTCTTAAAGCATTGCGCCCCCTGCACAACACCACCGACATTACCGAGCGAAACAGGCTCATCAGGGCCATAGAAATTGAAACCTACCAGAAGGAACATGCGCAAGACCCAAAGCCCTTTCCCGAATTTTCCCATATCATTTTTGCCATTGATTTTCCCCGCGATGAAATACGCAGCCGCATTACCTACCGCCTGAAGAAACGCCTGGAAAATGGTATGATTGAAGAGATTCAAAGCCTGCTGAAAAAGGGGCTGAAACCCGAACAGCTTATTTTTTACGGCCTGGAATACAAATATCTCACTCAGTATGTTACGGGTGAAATCAATTACGATGAGATGTTTCAAAAACTCAATACGGCCATTCATCAGTTTGCCAAACGCCAGATGACCTGGTTTCGTCGCATGGAACGCAACGGGTTTAAAATCCATTGGCTGGATGGCCATTTGCGCAATGAAGAAAAACTCATTATCATCAATAAAAAGCTTAACAATTCATTATGAAAAACACCGCTTTTCTTGTTGCTCTGCTGCTTTTGGTATCCTGTAGCAGCAACCTGCCTGAGCCCCCTGCCCTTAAACGAAACTTTCAAACACCCACCTCCTCAGCCGAAGTCAGAGAATTTACCCGGCAAGTTGCAGGAACATCCGGCAGGCTGCATTATGAAATTATTGGTATAAGTGAAGGTGGAAGCGAACTGGCGAGCATCAAGGTGGCTCCGGCACGCAGTGAATCGCCGCTGAGGGTATTGATTTTTGCACAACAGCACGGCAACGAACAAAGCAGCAAAGAAGCCTCATTGCTTCTTATCCACGATCTGGCAATGGGAAAACATGCGCACTGGCTTGATAATATGGAAATCTGGATAGTGCCCCAGGTAAACCCGGAGGGGTCGGACGAAAATCAGCGGCGCAATGCAGGGGGAATAGATCTGAACCGCGACCATGTGGTGCAGCTGGCCCCTGAAACCCGCGCTCTGCATAAAGTATTCCGCAGCTTTATGCCGCATATCACCATTGACATTCATGAGTACTACCCTTTCAGGGAATCCTGGGCCGAATTCGGTGGTTATAAGAATTTTGAAGTGCAGGTGGGCATACCCACCAACCCCAATGTGGCTGAGGAACTGCGCGAGTTTGGCTTAAGCCGTGCACTGCCGCATATCGAAAAACACCTCAACGAAAAAGGATTCAGCTTTCATAATTACATCGTGGGGCCTGCTCCGAACCTGGGTCGTACACGCCACTCCACCGTTGATTTTGACGATGGACGGCAGAGTTTTGCCATCCTTAACACCCTCTCTTTTATTTATGAGGGCATTAATGGCCGCGATGGGTTTACAGAAAACCTGGAAAGGCGCACCCATGGCCAGTACGAAGCCTTGATAGCCCTGCTGGATTTCTCCCATGCAAACGCCCAAAGCATTATTGAGAAGGTAGAAAATACAAGGCAGGAACTTCACCATGCAAAGGCCGGAGAAACCGTGGCCATCAGAATGGAACACTTCCCCGATAGCAATCCCCTGATGCTTCCCCTGGTTTCCTCCAAAACGGGACTGGATACCCTTGTGGTTGTTGAAAACTACCATCCAAAAGTAAAAACCACCTTGCAGGTACAAAGGCCCCGGGCTTACCTGGTACCGCAAAATGATACCCTGCTGATGCAATTCCTGGATTTGCATGATATAACGTACCGGCACGAGTACAATACGCATACAGCAAGTCAGTATTTTGTTGAATCCATCGAGACAAGCACCGATGAGGAGCTCCGCAACCGTTATCCGGACGTGACTACAAAAGAGATTATTGCGGAAGCATTAAATGAAACCTATGTTTGGGTGCCAATCAACCAGCTTCACACCAATTTCCTTGTAAGTGTTTTTGAACCGCAGTCCATGCTTGGGCTGGCTCAGCGCCCCGGTTTCGAATACCTGCTGCAGGAAGGCACCCCCTTCCCCATACTCCGCGTAGAGTAAGCATTTTATTGCAATAGAAAAAACCTGTGCCCGCACAAAAATAATTCGTACTTTTGCAGCCTTAAAATTTAATCCCTATGGCATTGAAATGTGGTATTGTCGGTATGTCCGGCACAGGAAAAACAACGGTATTCAACTGTTTGTCAAAAAGCAAAGTGGGTGCGGGAGCTCCCAAGGCAACCAACCTGGGACAGATAGAAGTACCCGACCCCAGGCTCAGGGTGCTGTTTGACCTGGCCAAATCCGCCAAGATAGTCCCCACTACCGTGGAAATCGTAGATATTCCCGGACTGGTTAAAGGTGGCGGAGGCATGAAGGGCGGCGCACAGTTTCTGGCTGATATCCGCCAGACAGATGCCATATTGCACGTGTTACGCTGCTTCGACGATGATATGGTGCCTCACCTGGAAGGCAGTATAAATCCTGTGCGCGATAAGGAAATCATTGACCTGGAACTTATCAGCCGCGATCTGGAAACCCTGGAAAAGAAAATTCAGCGACTGGAAAAGGTGGCAAAAAGCGGTGACAAAGATGCCAAATACGGTATTGAGGTCATCAACAAGCTGAAGGAACACATGGAAAACGGCGAAAGCGCACGTACCTATCCTATAGACAATAAAGACCAAAAGTATATTGATGACTGCTTCCTGCTTACCGTAAAGCCGGTATTGTATGTCTGCAATGTAGATGAATCTTCGGCAGCCACGGGCAATGATTACGTGGAGCAGGTGAAAAAAGCCGTTGCCGGAGAAAATACCGACGTATTGATTATCGCTGCCCAGGCAGAAGCCGATATTGCCGAACTGGAAGACGAAAACGACAGACAGGAATTCCTCAAAGACTTAGGCCTGAAAGAACCCGGGGTGTATAAACTCATCCGTGCAGCCTACAACGTACTCAACCTGAAAACTTTCTTTACCGTGGGCCCCAAAGAAGTTCATGCCTGGACTTTCAGAGAGGGAATGACCGCCCCCCAGACCGCAGGAGTTATCCACAGCGACCTGGAGAGAGGATTTATCCGTGCCGAAGTAATGAAGTATGAAGATTTTGCCCAACTGGGCTCGGAACATGCCTGCAAAACAGCCGGAAAATTCTTTATTGAAGGGAAAAACTACCTGGTGCAGGATGGTGACATCCTCAATATTCGGTTTAACGTGTAAGGGAAGATAGCTGCTGAAAAAAACAAACAGGCAAAAAGGCAGTTAATGATACACTGATTATCCTGTGTTAGCATCTTCCAGTATCCAGTATTGCTTCATGTAAGAATTATTTACAATTTCTACACGACGGGTACCATCTTTTTCGATAATTACTGAATCTTTTGAGGGTTTACCCTTTCCAGGAATTCCGGGAGCTCCTCCATCGGGTTGATGGTTTTCCATCTTTGAAAAGTCAGCTTTTTGAATTAGCTTCTGCTGGCATAAATTCAGCTCTTTTTTCAACCTTAAGCCTATTTCTATTTCAAAAAACAGTTCCTGATGATTTAAAGGCTTCAGGACAACGCCAAAAGGGTTAGCCGCCAGCAACTCTTTACTTTCGTTTTCATTCAACTCTTCTGCAATTACAATTACAAGCTTGTCAAAGCCTTTCCCCAAATGGCTGGTAAGGGATATTACCGACGCTTTGTTATCGTTGTCCATTTCAAGCAGTAGTAAATCAGGAATCAACTCCCTGGATTTATCTTTTATTTTATCAAAACAGGAATCACAATACCAAACAGCATAGTGCGAGGAAAG
>SLOR01000171.1 GCA_007132395.1 Bacteroidales bacterium | reverse complement strand
TGCTGTGGCATATTACTTTGCCCCTCGAAGAAACCGGAGGTAAGCATCCCGATACCCTTGCTCTATATCAGGTACAATCCTTGCAAAAACAAGGATACCTGCTGGCCGCTACCGACAGTGTGCTTGTAACATCAACCCAACTCGATATATTTGTTTCAAAAGGACCCCGGTTTTATTATTTGCTTACAGCCGGAAGTATTGACAGTGGTATCATTGAGCGATTACGGTTACAATCCTTTTTTAATGACTCTCCCATCGACTTTGCTCAATATGATAAACTTACAGAAACTCTCCTTACCCATTACGGTAAAACAGGCTACCCTTTTGCCCGGGTTTACAACACTGGCATAAGCATTGAAAGTCCCCTAATCCGGGCACAGTTCAATGTAAACCCTATGGATTATGTGGTATTTGACACAATCAGTATTAGCGGTAATGCAGAGATTCGTCGTTTTTTTCTGGAGAACCATTTGAGCATTTATCCCGGAGATGCTTTTAACCAGGAAAAAGCGGAGAAAGCTGCTGACCGACTGGTAGAGCTGGATTTCGTAAGACTAAACGGCCCCCTGCAGATGAGTTTTTCTCCGGGCAAGGCTTCCCTGATGATTCCCCTGGAGAAAGTAAATGCCAGCAGATTTGACGGGCTGGTAGGATTTGCCAGCGATGAACGTACCGACAATAATTTCCAGATAACAGGTTTGTTGAACATGATGCTGGTTAATGCCTTTGGTATGGGCGAGTACCTTGAGCTGGCCTGGCAGGCACCAGGCAACAACACCCAGATTCTTAACATTAACGGGACCTATCCTTACCCACTGCGGCTGCCTGTAAGAACAGAGCTTACTTTTTCGCTTCACCGGCAGGACAGCACCTGGCTGCAACTCTCCAGCCGGCCTGCCATCATTACCGAAACCTCATGGGGCAATGTAGGCGCGTTCATGCATTACAGCAAAGGGAGCCTCATTAGCACCGCACGATACCGCCAGGGAAACATTAGCCCCACCAACCTGGATTTTACCACCCGGCTTTACGGGCTGGAGTTTCAAAGAAACACCCCGGCATTCCGGCAAAACTTGCTGCGCAGGGGCTATGCCCTCAAAGTATCGGCCGCGGCGGGCAACAGTATTATTCACCAAAACAGCAATCTGCCGCAGGCCATTTATGGAGATATTGCATTAAAGAGTCTGCAGCTCAACACCTATCTGCATGCCCGGAAACGCTGGAGTATAGCCTCACAGGGCACCTTTGCCATGGGACTAAAATCAGCATACATGAATGGTGAAAAGATTCCGGAAAATCAGCTTTTCAGGGAAGGGGGATTTAATAGCCTGAAGGGCTTTGATGAATTGTCGCTGCTTGCATCAGCCTATGTGTGGGCCGATGCTGAATATCGTTTTTTTACGGGAAACCGCAGCTTTTTCAGCCTGTTGGTAAACGGTGGGTGGTATGAAAGAAACAGTCGCAGCGGCTATTTCAACGATTGGCCTCTTGCCGCTGCAGCAGGCATAAATCTGGAAAGCCCGGCCGGAATATTTGCCTTGTACTTTGCCTTGGGCGGCAGCAGAAATATTCCATTAGAGTTCAGAAATGGAAAAATCCACGTGGGATATATCAACACGTTTTAAAGGATGAAAGCCACAAGTGCTTTATTTCTTCTCTTTATTTTCGATAGTGGTATTAAACTGCGAAATACGCTCCTGTAGCGTTTGCAAATCATCCATCCTGCTTTTGAGAGTTTGATCCACATTTTTTAGCTGATCGCGCAACTCCAGCAATTGCAAATCAAAAATATCTCGGCCTTCCTTAAAAGACAAAAACGACTTGTTGCCAATGTGCGATTTAAGGAAATTCATAAACTCCAGCAGGTATTTCTCCATCTCGAAGTCCAGCTCAAGGTTGGTGGTAAAGTCTTGTTTTATATACTTTACATCAAAACTGATATGCTGATCATTGGCCGAGGAAACCAGGTCGTTGAAGCAATTGATATATTCGGTGAAAGGAGTAATCAGCTCGCGGGGCATATTATATACCTGCATAATAACTTTTGCCGATTCTTTCTTTCTAATCTCGCCAAAGAGGAAGTGCATGGTGGCATAGAGCCCACGTCTTATAACCTTTTCAGGTGGAAACACACTGGGGTTGTTTTCCAGGTATAGCTTTTTGAGTCCGGTAAGGTTTACCAATGTCAGAGGTAATCGCTTAAGCGCGTTATAGCTCAGGTCAAGATGAATCAGGTTGGTCAAATCGCCTATACTGTCTGGGAGTTTTTTCAGCTGGTTATGGCTTAAATCCAATGTGGACAAATGTGCCAGGTTACCAAAATTTTCCGGGAGATCACTCAACTCGTTATGGTTCAGGTAAAGTGAACGAAGGTTGGTAAGATGGCAAAACTCATCAGGCAATTTCCTGATATTATTGTACGATAGATCGAGTTTTTGCACCTGGGTAAGCCTGCCAATTTCTTCGGGCAGTTCGGTAATCCCACGGTTTGAAAGGCTAAGTTTCTTAAGTTTTTGCTCTTTGGCAAGCTCTATGGCCACCAGTACTTCATCTCTGTCCATTATTTCATGTTTTGATAATTCAAAATTATTCAAAAATAAGCTGCGGTAATTACGCAATTTACGTGTTTTTAGGAAAACAATATAACTTCCTTCTTATGGTTATCCTCAATCTTGCCACAAGTTTTCTTTGAACTGTTTTTATATGACCCTCGCCCAGCCCCTCCCTAAGAAGAGGGAGGGGTGCCCGTAGGGCGGGGAAGGGCATATTTATCATTAAACCATATTACCGCGATTTTTTATAAGAGCATTCATAATACCGTTGCAGAAATGTATCTTTGCAAATAATCAGGCCGTTGGATACAATAATTCCGACAAAAAACAAAAGTCATTGCAAAAGAAAGGTAAATTGAGCGCAGGAAAAATCATCTTTTTTTCTGCTTTAATACTGGTATTCCTGAGCTGTCGGCCATTGATAAGGCCAGCCAGCCAGAATTATGCCCATATTTACCAATCTACCCTCAATGATATCCGGCCACAATACCATGTTTTTCATCAGAATGCCCATACCTCACAACTGCAGATTACTGTTAGTTCCGACGATTTGTTATACACAAGGGAGGATATTGACGGGAGCTTGATTGCCCGCTTTCAGGTTAGCTGTTATCTTTACGAATCGTTGCAAAGCCGTAAACTCACCGATAGCATAAGGGTCGTTTTCACAGACAGCATTCACCGTGATGAGTCGCGTGAGATAACCCGCACCATTAACCTTGAAGGTACCCCCGTGGGAAAATCAATTCTTTTTGTTGAATTTGCAGATTTGAAACGAAGGGCAAACCACCGGCAAATTCTGCCACTTAACAAGGCACACGCCTACACCTCCTCCTTTTTCGTTTTCACAGCTAATGATGGCAGTGCGGTACATGCACCGTTTTTTCTTACCCCCGGCATGAAGTACACCGCGACCTATCCGGAGGATAAAAACTTTAGCATGCAGGCCAGCCGATACAGCATTCCTAAGGCTATTCCTTTCCCCGCGCATGTAATGGACGACTCTCATTCCCATATTCCTGATCCCTGGGAAACAGATTCGGTTTTCACCTTGAGCTTTAGGTCAGGACAATCCCTGCCGTTTTCTTGCAATCCCAATGAAATGTACTATTTCCATCAGGAAGGTTTTCCTGAGCATGGGTTTGCCGCATATTGTTTTCAGGAAGGATTTCCGTCTGATTTACATGCCGACTACATGTTACACCCGATGCGATACATTACTTCATCTGATGAATACAACCAGTTATTTGACTTAGGTGATGCCGAACTGGCACTGGAGCGTTTTTGGACCCGTTCGGCTGGCAACCCTGATCGTGCTTTTGAAATTATGCACCGATACAATGCGCGGGTGGTAAAAGCCAATGCTCTTTTTACCTCTTTTGTGCCTGGATGGCAAACCGACAGAGGCATGATTTATATTATCTTTGGACCACCGCAAAGGGTTTACAAAGAACACCTTAAAGAAATATGGTTTTACCATGAAGGAGTAAATATTCCTGAAGCACAATTCATATTTAATTTAGCAGAAAACAGGTATTCAGACAATCACTTCGTGCTGGAGAGAAATACCGCATTCCGAAGTACATGGAACCATGCGGTAAATATATGGAGAAGATAAGCAGCGAGAAAAATAATTATATAAACACATAAACTTATAAAATTGGAAAATTTAATTTTTGGCCTCAGGCCCGTACTGGAAGCATTGGAGGAGGGGAAAATTCCCGAAAGAATATTCATACAGAAGGGTTTAACGGGAGAAATCTTTCAAAAACTTTTTAAAGCCATCCGGGATAAAAATTACCCTTACCAGATGGTTCCTGTAGAAAAGCTCAATCGTCTTACCCGCAAAAATCACCAGGGCGTTGTTGCTCAGATTGCAATAATTGATTACCAGCCCCTTGAAAAACTAATTCCCGGCATTTACGAAGCAGGAGAAACACCCCTGCTAATTATCCTGGATAAGGTTACAGATGTGCGTAACCTGGGTGCCATTGCCCGTTCGGCAGAATGTGCCGGGGCGCATGGAATCGTAATTTCCGAAAAAGGCAGTGCCCCCGTTAATGCCGATGCCATCAAAACATCTGCCGGCGCTCTTTCGCGCATACCTGTTTGCCGGGAAGCGGAGATACTGGAAAGTATCACTTTTTTAAGGGAAAGCGGTATTAAAGTAGCAGCCTGCACCGAGAAAGCTGGTGACTCCATTTATCAAACCGATCTGAAGGGCCCACTGGCCATCATCATGGGGTCGGAAGATAAGGGTATCTCCAAAGCCTGCCTTACACTTTCGGATGTAACCATGTCTATTCCGCAGAAAGGCAAAACGGGTTCTCTCAATGTATCAGTAGCCACTGGCATTGCACTATTTGAAGCATTAAGACAAAGGCAGCTATAAATACAACAGCTAACAGGCACATCAAGAAAAACATTCCAACATGCCGACTATGACCACAGGTATTTTTATTCCCTGTTTCATCGACCAGATTTTCCCTCAAACGGGAATGAACATGGTGAAAATCCTGGAAAAAGCAGGCGTAAAGGTAGATTATAACCCCAGCCAATCCTGTTGCGGACAAATGGCTTTCAATGGCGGGTACTGGGAGGAGGCCCGTTGTGTGGCAGAAAAATTTATCAAAGATTTTATGCATTACCCGCGTGTGGTGGGCCCCTCAGCCTCATGCATCGGCATGGTCAGAAACTATTACCCCGGGATGTTCGACAATTCGGCTCTGCACAATCCCAACAGGATGTTGCGGAAAAAGATATTTGAACTTACCGACTTCCTGGTGAATGTTATGGGCAAAGAGGATTTGGGAGCCGTATTTCATGCCCGTGCCACCATACACGACTCATGTGCCGCCTTGCGCGAATACGGGCTGAAAGATGAACCACGCCGTCTGCTGGCCCATGTGAAAGGGCTTGAAATAGTGGAGATGAAAGATACGGACGTGTGCTGCGGATTCGGCGGAACCTTTTCGGTAAAACATGAATCTATAGCTACTGCCATGGCCGAGCAGAAAGTAGAAAACGCACTGCAAACAGGGGTGGAATACATTATTTCTACCGAAGCCTCCTGCCTGATGCACCTGCAGGCTTACATCAGTCGTAATAACATTCCCCTTAAGGTATTGCACATTGCCGATGTACTGGCAAATGAAGAATAATTATCCCTCAATCATTCATCAATAATCTTTCATTTTAACTTATCTATGAAAAGTACGGTTACTGGAACTCTATTTCCCTTTTTCTTAATGGTTATCATAATGGGTCTTTTTTTCACACCCCATCAGGCAAAAGCACAAACAGAATTAGACGAACGTGCTGTAATAAGCTTTACCGAAGGTCTGGGCTTTTTCGATCCCGATTCGCTTTTTGGCGTAAACATCCGCTTTCGCATGCAAAACCGTATGGCTATGAATACAGTGAGTGCAGGCGATTTTTCACCGGCAAGTTTTGATGCCCAGGTAAGGAGGCTTCGACTGCGTTTTGACGGATACATGGGGAAAACAGATTTCACATATTATCTCCAGCTCTCATTCTCAAGAGGCGATCAGGACTGGGATAATACCGGCTTTCCGGGTGTGGTACGCGATGCGATGGTTTTTTATACCTTCAGCCCCAAGTTTTACATGGGCTTTGGGCAGGGAAAGCTGCCCGGCAACCGCCAAAGGGTTGTATCCAGTGGCTCGCTGCAATTTACCGACCGTTCAACAGTAAATGCATTGTTTAATATTGACCGCGACTTTGGCGTAATGGCATACTACAGCGCCCGCCGTGAAGGATTTACCTACAACCTGAAAACCTCCATTAGTTCGGGAGAGGGACGCAACATTAATCGCACCGACAATGGCCTTGCCTATACCGGCAGGCTGGAGTTGCTCCCTCTTGGAGAGTTTCATCGTGACGGAGATTTCTTCGAAGGTGATCTCTTCCGCGAACCCAGCCCAAAACTCTCACTTGCCGGAGGAACATCATACAACCATAAGGCAGTTCGTTCAATGGGCCAAAGGGGAACCTATTTGCCCGAAGAACAGGATATCATATCCTACTTTGCGGATGTGGTACTCAAATACAATGGGTGGGCCCTTTCGGCTGAATATGCCCGCAGAGATGTAGATAATCAGCTGGTGTTTCTGCAAGACGACGAGCCCCTCTATGTACTCACGGGATGGGGCCTGAATAATCAAATCAGCTATATATTCCCTTCCAACTATGAGCTGGCAGCTCGTTATACCTATGTTCAGCCCGACAATACCATTCAATGGTATGAGAATCGCCAGGAAATCTACACCCTTGGCATAACCAAATATTTACCTAACCACCGCAATAAACTTCAACTCAATATATCCTATAATAATAACCCGGGTATTGTATATGTTGGAGAAAACCGCCAGTTCTGGAATATCATGTTCCAGATAGAAACAGGTATATAAGTGGTAGGTACTTTACGATCTTATTCAGCATAGCGACACCCCTGCTGAAATCCAATCATCAGGGGTGGTGTAAACTACAGTTTTTAAAAGTACGTTATAGGATTTTATATAATAACGGGGCAGTCTCAAAGGTTTTTAGAGACTGCCCCGTTGCAATAATTACCTAACCTCTAAATTAGCGTGTACTTTTCAAATACTTGTACAATTCGCTGTCGGTAGTTAATATAATGCTGGTTTCCTTGTCGAATGATTTTTCCATAGCTTCCATAGAACGCAGGAAGGCGTATAATTCGCGCGATATGGCATTCTGGTTGTAAGCTGCAGCATAGATGGAGGTAGCCTTTGCGTCGGCTCTACCCCTGATGATTTCGGATTCACGAATGGCTTCCGATTGTATCTGCGCCAAATCTCTTTCCTTATTACCTTCAATGCGGCGGGCCTCACCCTGCCCCTCAGAGCGAAACTGGTCGGCAATACGGTTACGTTCACTTATCATACGGTCGTACACGTTTTGCCTTACCTCCTGTACGTAATTCATTCTTTTGAAACGAAAATCAAGCACCCTGATACCCAGATCGGAGGTTCTTTCGTTGGCTCTTGTCAGAATCAGCTCCTCAATACTCTCTCTTCCCACGGTTATCTCCTCCAGTTCCTCCATATCTTCCAGAAACTCTTCATAAATCTCTGGTTCACGGTTGGTTGACCTTACCAGGTCGAGCAATTCATGGCTGGCAACAGCATTTCGGGTTTCACCGTCAAGGATATCATCCAGACGCGACTGCCCGGAGCGCTCGTCGCGCAAGCGGATAAAAAACTGCAGAGGATCTACAATTTCCCAGCGGGCGTAAGTATCCACGTGAATAAATTTCTTATCCTGGGTGGGTACCTGGTTGGGGTCGCCATCCCATTTCAGATAACGCTTATCAAAATACTGCACCTTGTGAATAATGGGTGCTTTAAAATTAAGACCGGGTTCGGTACGCGGGCCGCCCACGGGTTTACCAAACTGTGTTACGATGGCCTGCTGGGTTTCATTCAGGATAAAAACACTGTTGAAACCCAGTATAGCTACAATCACAACCAGTACAATCAGGATTATATTTTTTGTCTTCATATTAAAATTCTTTTATCATAATAGTTTAATCAAGCTTTAATGTTCCCGGATTGCATCAGGGATTTTGCAACTTTTGTTGCTGAATATTGAGCAAAGGCAGCACATTAGTACCTTTTTCATCCACAATAATCTTATTACCTAGTTTGGGAATAATACGCTCCATGGTTTCCAGGTATAATCTTCTGCGCGTTACCTCTGGTGCTTTTCTGTATTCTTCAAAAACAGAAATGAATCTTTCCGACTCACCCGTGGCCCTGTTTACGCGATTTAAGGCATAAGCTTCGGCCAGTTGAATAATCTCCTGTGCTTCACCTCTTGCCCTGGGAATAACCCTGTTGTATTCCGACTCGGCTTGATTAATGAGGGTTTCTCGTTCCTGCTGTGCCTGGTTTACTGCATTAAATGAGGGTTTTACCGGCTCGGGAGGATTTACGTCCTGCAACACTACCTGGTCTATTCTGATTCCATTCTCATATTCATCGCACATGCGCTGCAAAAGCACTTCTACGGTAGAAGCTACTTCCTGCCGACCAACGGTAAGTACCTCGTTTACGGTGCGGTCGCCAACAATTTTGCGCATAGCAGCCTCTGACATATCGCGTAATGCATCTTCTGCATCCCTTACTCTGAAGAGATATTTGTAAGAGTCGACAATACGATATTGTATTACCCACTCCACATCTGCAAGGTTTAAATCGCCGGTAAGCATCATTGATTCATAG
>SLOR01000291.1 GCA_007132395.1 Bacteroidales bacterium | reverse complement strand
CCTACCTTGTATGGACAGAACAATACATGCGAAAAAACAACATCCCCATTGAAATATTCAGTTGCCTGGCAGATGTGGGCAACGGGATGTATTTTGCTGTTTTCGACCCCGTTTCCTCCGACCACTGGATCAGCATCAATCAGGGCAACAATTTGGGTCAATATGACAACTTCAACTGCCGATTACGAAACAACGGCACCTTCGACTATTATTCCACCAGCGAACTGTGGCGCGACCGCATGCGGCGTTTTATTGACACCATCCCCGAAGGGCATCTCGTGCTGGCTGCCAGCCACCGAAACCACAATGCCGAGGTGTATCCCGAAGAGTTATATCAGGCCTTTGAATCGCTGGGAAGTGGCAATATCCGCAATTTAAGAAACAATACTCCCTACCTGCTTTTCGGCACCAAGGGGGCTCCTCCGGGTTCTTCCAATGAAGTAATCGGGGGTTCCATAACCTCCATCATTCAACTTACCGACAGCATCATTACCAGCTGGAACCAGGGAAGTATTGTATCGGAACCTATCGGCCCTGCAAGCAAATGGGAGGAAGTATTCTGGAAACATGAGAATTACGACGGGCTCAACACCGATTCTGTGTGGTTTGACATTATCGGCATTACCAGAAGCGGATCGAAGGACACCTTGTTCTCAAAAATTCCTTCTCATGCCTCAGGCTTTTCTTTCGAACAAAATCCTGTTGATGCAACACAGTACCCCTATTTGCAGCTCAAAGCAAATATGATGGATGATGAAAACCGCACACCTGCGCAAATGAAGTACTGGAAAGTTATCTATGAAGGGATACCGGAAACAGCATTGGACCCCTCACTGCATTTCGTGCTGGAAAAAGATACGGTGCAGGAAGGGAAAAGCATATTTTTCTCCACTGCCATACATAATATCAGCAGTTATGATATGGACAGCCTGCTGATAAAATACTGGGTGATAGATGAGGAACGCCAGATGCACCCCATTGATTACCCTCGTCAAAGACCCCATCCGGCAGGTGACGTGCTTATTGACACCATTGAGATAAAAACCAGGGGACTTGCCGGCCTCAACAGCCTGTGGATAGAGGTAAACCCGGCCAACGATCAGCTGGAGCAATATCATTTTAACAACGTAGGGCAAATACCGTTTTACGTGGAAAGAGATAAAACCAATCCGCTGCTCGAGGTAACTTTTGACGGGCAGCAAATTATGGACGGAGATGTGGTTTCGGCTCAGCCCTTTATCCATATCAGCCTTAAGGATGAAAATCCATACCTGGCTTTGAACGACACTGCATTGGTAAAAGTGTACCTGAGTACGCCCGTTAACGCAGAGCCACAAAGGATTTATTTTACTTCAGAAGGACGCGAAAACATGCGGTTTTACCCGGCTACTCTGCCCGAAAACACATGTGCCATCGAATTTGAACCCAACTTTGAAGTGGACGGAAAATATACCCTGCGGGTACAGGCCACCGATAAGTCGCTCAACGAGTCGGGCAAAAACGACTATCTGGTATCCTTTGAGGTAATTAACCATTCTACAATTACCGAAGTGCTCAACTGGCCCAACCCCTTCAGCACGGCTACCCATTTCGTGTTCACCCTTACAGGCTCCCGCCTGCCTACTTATATGAAAATTCAGATTTTAACCATTACAGGCAGAGTTGTGCGCGAAATTGACCTCGCAGAACTGGGGCCCATACGCATAGGACGCAACATTACACAATATGCCTGGGATGGTACCGACCAGTATGGCGACAGGCTGGCCAATGGTGTTTACCTTTACAGGGTAATCACCAATATTGACGGAGAACAAATTGAATTGAATCCTACTGCTGCTTCCAGGTATTTCCATGAGGGATTCGGAAAAATGTACCTTATACGTTAATACCCGCAGCAGGAGAAAGAAATTATTAGCAGAAGCAAAAGTGTTTACGTAAAATGATTCATTACCCGGTTAAAATTTTAATTGCTTTTGGAGAAGCCATCAGCGGAAACTCAAAATTCCTGTACTGGCTCATGCACAATGGCTACCCCGAACTGGCTGCCATGGCCAATGCCATACACACCAACGATGAGGCTTTTGATTGGCTGATGAAAAACAAATTCCCCCAATACGGAGCTTTTTGTAAAGCCATATGGGATGATGAGAAAGCACTGGAATGGCTCAAAAAAAATAATTTTGAATTTCTGGCCATTTTTGCCAGGGCCGCCAATGAAGACATGGAGGCATTAAAGTATCTGGAAAAAAACGACCTTAAACTCTTTGTAATATTGAGTAAAAAAATCACCAGCTATAAACACAAGAAACTGGATGATTTGAGCGATTACCACAAAATACAATTTTGAACCACAAAGCTGACAAAGGATATGAGCTACACCTATGAATACCCGCGGCCGGCAGTAACAGTCGATGCTGTTATTTTCAAGCTGAAGAAGGAAGAAGAATTGAACATCCTGCTCATTGAACGAAAAAACGATCCTTTCAAGGGCATGTGGGCACTGCCCGGAGGTTTTGTGGATAAGGAGGAAACCCTTGAAGCGTGCGTTGTCAGGGAGGTGGAGGAAGAAACCGGGTTGAAGGATATCCGCTTTTTCCAGCTGGAAGCCTTCAGCGAACCGGATCGCGACCCACGCCACCGGACCATCACCGTGGCTTTCTGGGGCTTTTCAAAAGCCGGTGATGCCAGCCTAAGGCCCGGCAGCGATGCTGTCAATGCCCGCTGGTTCGACCTCAACCACCTCCCCCCCCTGGCCTTCGACCACGATAAGATTATAAAAAAAGCCCTGAAAAGGGCTTTGGAAATAATGGCTAAATAGAAAACTCTCGCCTCAGGCAAGGGTTTTCAGCACAGCTCTTACGATATTCTCTGCCCCCTCTCCTATTTCTACAATATTCGCATCAAGCATATAGCACGGGGTTGTATAGATGTTGTTTTTTGCATCAATGATTACCTCTCCATGGTTGGTGGTTTTATGCCTGGCACCCAGCTTTTCCACTGCTGCTGCAGTATCCTTATCCTGTCCGATGGTGAGCTCAACATCGCCAAAAATTTTGGCCAGCAAAACCGGTGATATGCATAATGCCGCAATGGGCTTGCCAGCCTTATGCATGGATTGCATAGCCCTCTCTACTTCAGGATTTACTGTGCAATCGGGCCCGTCAATTGCAAAGGTGCAAAGGTTCTTTGCTACACCAAAGCCTCCGGGGAAAAGGATAGCGTCAAAATCTTCTGCTTTAAATTCACTGAGAGGCTGAATATTCCCACGGGCAATACGTGCCGACTCAATGAGCACATTGCGCTTTTCATTCATCTCGTCGCCTGTTATGTGATTCACTACATGGTGCTGGTCCACGTCAGGGGCAAATAGTTTGTAGTCCGCTCCCTGTTTTTTAATGGCATACATACTAAGGGTGGCTTCATGAATTTCCGCCCCGTCAAAAACGCCGCATCCGGCCAATACAACTGCAAATTTCTTCATGTCTTCTTTCTTTTAATGTTCGTAATAGCCTGTTATTTATTGATTATAAGATACTTAAACGATTTCTCTAATAAATTACGAAACCTTGTCATCTTAACAAATTTATAATTCTGCAGGCGAAATCCCAAATAAATTGCAGACAACCGGAACGAATGGAAAAAGCAGACTTCTGCTTTGTCAGGAGTAAGGATTTGATAAGAAAATAAATTTATGCTTTATTCGTAGCGTAAAGAGGTAACCGGGTCTTTTTGTGCAGCTTTTCGTGCGGGCATAAAGCCGAAAATCACACCAATGCTTGCCGAAACAAAAAAGGAGATAATAATAGAGGAAACCGAGACGATGGTAAGAATATCGGTAAATTGCATTATAAGCCGGGAAATGGAAATTCCCAAAAACACTCCTATTATGCCACCGGTAATACTAATAAATACCGATTCGGCCAAAAACTGAAAGACAACATCCGTTTTTTTTGCCCCCACGGCCAGGCGGATGCCAATTTCACGTGTACGTTCCATTACTGAGGCCAACATAATATTCATGATGCCGATGCCCCCCACCAATAAAGATATACCTGCAATGGCACCCAGTACTATATTAAAAATATCCTTGGCTCTTTGCTCTTGCTGAAGCAAAAGTTCGGGCACAATAATTTCAAAATCTTCCACCCCATTGTGCCGCCTGAGCAACATGCGCTGAATTATCTCGGAGGTGGAGCTGAGCGATTCCGAGTTTTCCACCTGCACAACAATCCGATCCAGCTGATGGTAGCTCTTGGGTTTGGGAGGTTCCTGCTGATTTCCGCCCATACGGCCTCTTGCCTGATTTCGGGCGCGGGCTATGTCGGCAGCAGATACGGCCGAGCGATCCATATAGCGAATCAAGGTAGTTTGCACCGGCGTATATACGATACTGCCAAATTCGCTGATGCCCAGTTTTTCTACCGATTGACCGCCGGTAATCCGATCCTCTACTACCCCGATTACCGTTAACCAGTTGTTTCCCACTTTTAGCTGCTTTCCCACCGGATTGGTATTGCCAAAGAAAAGTGCCCGCACCTGGTTGCTTATAATACAAACGGGAAGACCGTCCTTCAGAACATCATCAGAAAACATGCTCCCGTAGAGCAGGTTCAGGCCAAAGAGCTCGAAATGCTGCGGGTTTACCCCTGCAATTCTAACAGGACGCCGGATGCCCTGATAAAAGCCGAAAGTGGAAACTTCAAGCTCCGGGCTTACCCTTTCCACGCTGGGAATGATTTGCAGGATACTGCGGGCATCTTCCAGGTTAAGTCCCGGGGAGAACCGCCCTTCCCACAACTCCTGCCTGCTATCATCATCATCGGGAAAAACCGGGCGGATAATAATGTTATTTACCCCCACCAGCTTCATCTGATCCAGGATTTCCTGCCGCGCACCGGTACCAATGGCCAGCATGGCAATAACGGCACCAACCCCGAAAATGATACCAAGGGCAGTGAGCATGGAGCGGAATTTATTGGCAAGCACGGCGTCAAGCGCAATATTAAGGTTGTAAAAATACCTTTGTGATTTTATCATAGCAGCCGGGGTATTGCTTTAAAGTTCCATGAATCGGAAGTCTTCGGGTTTGCCGGGAAGAGTAAGATATACGTTTTCGCCCTCTTTTAGTCCCTCTTTGATGATAATCTGATTTTCGTTGCGCATGCCGGTAATTATCTGCTGCCTTACGATGCGGTTTTGCAAATCCTTGAAAACATAGGTTAGGGTATCCTGCAGGTGGATAGCCTCCAAAGGCACAAAAATGACATCGTCCTCCACGTGGGTGACAATGGTATTTTTAGTGGTCATGGCCGGACGAAGGATGGTATCAGACTCATTGATGCGGATTTTTACTTCAAACACCCTGGCATCCTGGTTGGGACGCTGCTCTCCAATGTTGGCAACTTCTGTTACCACACCGGTAAACTTTTTCTCAGGAAAGGCATCCACCACGATTTCCGCCATTTGATTCAATGATACCTTGCTGATATCCACTTCGTTAACGTATGTGCGGCTCATCATAACCGAAAAATCGGGCAGGGTGGCCACCGTGTTATCCCAGGTACTTATCTGCGAGCCCACCGTTACCTTCGAGCCATCCCATTGTCTTTTATAGATAACCATTCCCGGCTTGGGCGCGGTAATTATAAATTCATCGAGCACTGCATTCATGTTGTCGTAGCGCCTTTTTATCTGATTAAGACTTGCGGTAACCTCCTGCATTTTGGCACGTGCCTGCTCCAGGCGGAGTTCGTAATTATGTGAAGCCTGAACGAAGGATCGTTCCGCCTTATCAAGGTTGATTTCTGCCTGCCGGATGGCGGCCGGAGGTTCAAAAGAAGATTGCTCAAGGGCAATGCGGGCTTCTTCCAGGGCATACTCGAGATTAACTAAATCGTTGCGGGCATTGCGCAATTCCATGGTTGTGTCAAGGCGTGTCTGGGTATGCATGGTTTGAAGCTTTTCCAGTTCTGTCTCCAAATCTTTTAACCTGTTGGAAATTTCTGTTCTGTCGAGAGTTGCCACCCAGTCGCCCTGTTCAACAATGGTTCCCTCCGGAATCAACTCACTGATTTGCACGTTCCACAAGCCAACAGTTCGCAGGCCTGACGGTCCGGAAATATTTTCTGAACTTTTGGCCTCCAGTTCACCACTGGTGTAAACACTGATAACAAAGTCGCCCCTTTCAACAGGCACTTTTATCTGCTCAACACCTGATGTCTCTGTTCTCAGCACTAGCCAGAGCGCACCGATGATAATTATTAATATTGGGATAATAAAATTCTTTTTATTGCGCATAACGGACTGGGTTGGAAGGTTGTTTTTGAATTAAACGGCCAAATTTATTGGAAATTTTCATACACAATAAAGTTTTATAAGTTATCACGGTGAATTTAGCGATTATTAATACAACATCTGTTTACCGGACTACCTGGCATGGCGGTTACAGCTATCACACTTTCATCCTGATATTCAGCCGCTTCGTCGGTTTAAAAAGTTTTTTTGTATTTTTTTTCAAAAACACTTGGTTTTTTGATTCAACTTTATTTATCTTTGGTCTAAATAAGAATAAGCAACCAAAAAATAAAACTATGAAAAAATACATCTTAACATCCCTGATGAGTTTACTATTGATTGCCGGTACTAGCATTATGCTTACCGCAACAGAAACTGAAAGAAAGGAAAAAGCTTCCACTTGTTGCAGCAGCAATGTTAAAACAGCCGAAGCCACCCAGACTGCCGCCGCTAAAAGCGGTTGCGAAGAAACTGCCAAGGCAGCTGCATGTGCAGGCAAAACAGCAGAAAGCGCATGCTGCGCTTCTAAAGAAACCAAAGCAGACGCTCAAACTGAAGAAGTAAAAGTATTGCAAACGAGCACCAGTAGTGCTGCCGCCGCAGGATGCACCGGAACTTCTGCAGTGAAAGCCAGTGGCCCCCAGCCCGGTGAGTGCACTAAAGTTCCTTCAGGAATCAGATCTCAGCAAGCAAGTAAAGAAAACTAAAGATTTCCCTTTTAAATAAATTTCCAAATACTGTGCTTTTTTCCCCGGCTTCTTTATGGAGTCGGGGTTTTTTATGTCCGCAATCTCCTTTTCCAAAAATCAATTATCCTATCTTTGCGACATCAAATCTAAAAAAATGGAAACAGTAAAAACAATCTACCAAGGCGAATATCGCACACAAGCCACTCATTTGCTTTCATCGCAAAGCATCATTACTGATGCTCCAACGGACAATAACGGAAAGGGTGAGGCTTTTTCTCCTACCGACCTGGTAGCAACGGCCATGGGAAGCTGTATGCTAACCATTATGGACATGACTGCCAGCACACACGGTTTTTCTCTTGACAAGATTACCGTAAGAACCACCAAAATCATGGCTTCCAACCCACGACGCATTGCAGAAATCGTAATGGATTTTGACTTCAACAAGGAAAACCCCTATACCTCAAAGCAAAAAGCTATTCTGGAAAATGCCGCTAAACATTGCCCTGTAGCTAAAAGCATTCACCCCGATATTAAGGTGGTAACAAACTTCAACTATTAACAATTACAGTTATGACTTCGCAACTACATACAGGTATTAAAGGAAAGCTTGAACAAATTGTTGCCCCCAAAGACACGGCCACGGCTTACGGATCGGGACTGGTGGAAGTATTCGCCACCCCTGCCATGATCGCTCTCATGGAAAACACGGCGCACACAAGTCTGAAAGAGTATTTGCCCGAAGGTTTTTTAACGGTGGGAAGGGATGTAAACATAAAACATATTAAAGCTACTGCCGTTGGCAAAAGGGTATGGGCGGTGTCGGAAATAACGCTCATAGAAGGAAAAAAACTCACCTTTTCTGTAGAAGCTTTTGATGAAGATGGCAAGATAGGCTTTGGCACACATACCCGCTACATCGTGAATAAACAAAGATTTATGGAGTCCCTTTAGAATTCTCGTAATGAGATAAAAAAAGGCGATTCTTGTTTTTTGCACAGAATCGCCTTTTTTATTTAGCTTAATAGTTGCGTCACCTATTCTTCATCACCAGCCCTTATACTTTCAGCTCTCTGATTAGCTTCCTGCACCAGTTGGTTAGCTCTGCTATCAGCTTCCTGCTCCAGCCTGTCGGCACGCTCGTCGGCTGATTTAACCAGTTGCTCGCCTGTACGCCGTGCAGCAGCTTTTGCAATAGCCCCGCTGGCTTCCTCTTCCAGGCGCCGGGCATTGGTTCGGGCTTCGCTGCGAATAGCATCTGCTGCGCTTTTAGCTTCCCTGCGGATGCTTTCAGCCTGCCGCTCAGCCTCCGCAACCACTTGTTGCGCCCTGCGCTCAAGCTCTTGGCTAACCTGCTCTCTTGTATCGTCAATAACCTCCTGCGCCTGCTCTCTCACGTCATCCACCCTGTCCTGCACCGCATCCTGAATGGCATCCTGCAATTGTTGGCGTACATCCGCAGCACTTTCTGCAAGGCTTATAGAGACCCTGGGTTCTGTTACTGTACCGGTAAAGGTTACGCCAACATTTACTGTTTCTCCCGGGCTGATATTTATGCCCCTTCCGGCGGCCTGTCCAACAAGGCTTTCCAGTGCCTGATTGGCTGCACCACCAAACTCCGCCCGTGGTATGGCCATGCTCATCAGATAATTGATGCTCTGGTCAAAAGAATGTGTCCCGCTAAGCTGGGCAGAAGATCGTCCGAACTGCATATCAAAAGGTTTCACCTCCACACCACCATCTTTAAACTCGAAATATACCAGCAGGTCGCGCAGTTGCAGCTGACGGAACATGTCCATTCTCAGGTTGTCTGCAAGCCCTGTAAGGGCAGGGCTGTTATCCACACGCACGG
>SLOR01000153.1 GCA_007132395.1 Bacteroidales bacterium | reverse complement strand
AGAAAGGGTAACCGCTGTATATTCAGAGAAATCAAATACCGGTGTAATCAGGTCGGTATTTTGTGTATTACCATTGCCATAGCCATCGCTATCCAGGTAAGCATAGTTTCCTGAAGATCCGCCCAGGCCACCGGAGTGGGTGCCAAAGCGCCAAACCTGCCCGTTGCCCTGATGGTCCAGGATGCTCCAGCACACAGGAACAGTTTGGGCCGCATCAAAGTCCTGCATGTAAGGATAGGCATCAAAAACATCGCAAAGCGTGTAAGTACCCGTAGTTCTGCCGGATGAATATTCATTGCTCTCATTGTATGAGAATGCAGCATAATAATATTTGGTGGCCGGATTCAGGTCAGTGTGAAGGAAAGTGTTTTCGCCGCCCGAGTACAACACCTCTCCTCCACCGCTTAATTCCTGCCCGATAGTATAGGTAGTACCCTCTATGGGCTGACCAAAAACCCCGTTCTCAGAGGTTAATATCATAACATGATGGCCGTCGCTATTGGGTGTCCAGCTTATTGTAATTTCATCCGTGCCGGAGGCATTGGCCACAAAGCCCGATGGATTAAGAACACCTGAGAGCATGTCCTGAACATACAATAGTGCTTTATGGGCATTTACTCTTCCTGTGCCAAGTTGGTCTGAAAAACCTCCATTTAAGCTGTAATGATCGTCGGTCGTGGTTTTGAGAATTTCGGCCAGTTCATCGTTTCCAAGAACAAGGCCATTGCGGTAGGCATAGGAAATTACCAATGCAGCTACACCTGACACATGCGGGCATGCCATGGAGGTGCCCTGGTAATAACCATAACTACTTCCGGTTAGTGTACTCAGCACACCCCTTGCATTTACCTGATTGGTTTCACCACCCGGAGCCGAAACATCTATCCACGGGCCATAATTGGAATACCATGCTTTTACATCCTGATTATTGGTAGCTGCTACGGCAAAAGCTCCCGGATACACCCCAGGATACCAGTCGCCGGTGGCATTATCATTCCCTGCTGCATAAATGGTAATCCCACCATTGAGCACGTCACCACCACCATTGAGGTTAAAATAATCGATGGCATCCAGCACACTCTGGTTGTAATTACCCACCTGAGTATAGCCCCAGCTGTTTTGTGAAATGGCAGCCCCATTGTCGGCGGCATGCACGGGAGCAAGATGAAAGCCTCCACTGCTGTTGCTAGTAAAAACCTGGCTCGACATTAGTCTTACACCATCACCTGTTCCCGATCCTCCCGCAACCCCCGCTGCGCCCACTCCGTTGTTGGATACTGCGGCTACCGTGCCTGCCACATGAGTTCCGTGATTACCTCCTACAATAGTGGCATTGTTATTCACAAAATTAAATCCGACACCCGACCAGATATTAGCGGCCAAATCGGGATGATCCAATTGGATTCCATCATCCTGGATACTTACTACCACATCGGGGTGGCCGGTTTCGATTTCCCATGCCTGAAGCATAGCAATATCGGCACCGGGGGTACCGTTTTGCTGCCCGGTGTTGTGGTAGTGCCACTGGTTATTCAGCTGAGGGTCATTGGGTGTCCAGGTGTTTGTTCTGGCATTTGGACTCGCGAAAGACTCGTCCTCTACAACATTTCCTATCAGCTGTTTCCTGTAAACAGGCTCTGCTATTTTTACTTCATCCAGCTGAGTATACTGTTTTACAGCTTCAATAATATCGGTATCGTGTTCTAATTCTATTTCAAACCACAGGTGAAAGCCCCATGCTTTATGCCTTTGCCTATGGGGCGAAAGAGATTTATCCCATTGATTGTACAACCCCTCAAACAGGGGAGTGTAACTTGTGGCACCAAATATCCGGTTGAGAACATCAAGCCTTTCAACACCTGTTTTCACGTAAGCAGATTTTTCTGCTACAATCGGTTCATCACGAAGTTGATGGCTGTAATTTTCCCTTATTTTAACATGTATTCTTCCCGGTTCAACAGCTTGAGGTTCTACCCGGTTCAAATCAACCGGGGGCCTTTGGCCTCTTGCTACCCGGTAACCATTGATAAATTCTATCGAGTCAGGCTTACCTGAAGCATATTGTGTTGTATGGGATTGTACTTTATTGAAATTCGCTGTTCTCTCCTGCTGTGCATTGAGTATGTAAACAGGAAAAAGCAGGTATGCCATTAGCAAGCCCCGGATAAAGGAGGTAATTGTACTCTTCATGGTGTTTGGTTAGTGCTGCAATAAAATATAGGTGAAAATTTTAAGGTCTTGGTCTTTATTTTTGGCCCACAAATATACAACTTAATAAATTTTAACAACTGCCGCGGAAACAAAAAAATCAATTTACCGACACTTTCAATCAGGGAAGAATTTGTTAAAAACAAGGCTCCACGTGAGGTATGGCAAACATATTCATTACTAAAATCAGGTAAAAAACACGGGGCGGACATTTATGCCCGCCCCGCTAAATCTTAAAACAATTTATGCATACAGTTTTTACAGCAAACTATAACTTACGGCAACCCCAACCGTAACTACCGAGGCCATCACCATCAATTTAATGAGGATATTAAGACTGGGCCCCGATGTATCTTTAAACGGGTCGCCCACGGTATCGCCAATAACAGCTGCATGGTGGTTAGGAGAGCCTTTGCCTCCGTGATGTCCTTCTTCAATATACTTCTTGGCATTATCCCAGGCACCTCCGGCATTGGCCATAAATATGGCAAGGGCAAAACCACTGGTAATGGTTCCTATAAGCAAACCGGTAACACCGGCCACACCAAAAACAAGGCCTACAATTACCGGGATAAAAAGCGCAACCAGCGAGGGAACCATCATTTCTCGTTGTGCTCCTTTGGTGGAAATCTCCACGCAACGGGCATAGTCAGGTTCGGCTGTCCCTTCCAGGATGCCGGGAATGGCTTTAAACTGGCGACGCACCTCGTCAACCATTTTCTGGGCAGCGCGTCCCACAGCGTTCATGGTCATACCGCTGAAAAGAAACACACTCATTACCCCCAGGAACACACCCACCAGCACTTTGGGATTCATAAGGTGGATTTCATAATGGTAAATAAAGTCAATAAAATTTGCATGCTGTGCCTGTACATCCCCGTTCAATCCATGAATAATATATTCGGGCATATCAAGGAATTTTACAAACATGATTTTCACCTCCTCAAAATAAGCCGCAAGCAATGCCAGGGCAGTAAGGGCCGCACTTCCGATAGCAAATCCTTTCCCCGTAGCAGCAGTGGTGTTACCCAGAGCATCCAGGGCATCTGTGCGCTTGCGCACTTCTGCTCCCAGTTTCGACATTTCAGCATTTCCACCAGCGTTATCGGCAATGGGGCCATAGGCATCGGTGGCAAGGGTAATACCCAGGGTAGAAAGCATTCCCACGGCGGCAATACCAATTCCGTAGAGGCCAAAATTCAGGCTGGCCACATCATAGGTAAACCCTGCAGCAAAAAGATAGGCCAGGGTAATTGCTACTACAATAATACCCATGGGTACAGCAGCGGAAATCAATCCCGTACCAATTCCGGCAATGATAATGGTTGCAGGTCCTGTTTCACTGGCTTTGGCAATTTTTCGTGTGGGGGGATAGGCAGATGCTGTAAAATATTCGGTAGATTGACCAATTGCAATACCGGCCAGCAGCCCCACCACAATGGAACCCCACAGGCCGAGGTAATTCTCAAAGCCCAGGAAATATAATATTCCAAGTGAAAAAACAATGATGAGTCCGGCACTGGTGTTTACCCCCAGACCGAGAGATTTCAGCAGTTCCTTCTGGGTTGCACCTTCGCGTGTGCGCACCATGAATACCCCGGCAATAGATAGCAATGTACCAATGGAAGCGATAAGCATAGGTGCCATTACGGCATTAAGTTGCATTTCGCCCCCCAACCCCATATAAGCAGCAGCCCCCAGCAAGGATGTGGCCAATATGGACCCTGCAAAGGATTCAAAGAGGTCAGCGCCCATACCGGCTACGTCGCCCACGTTGTCGCCCACGTTATCGGCAATGGTAGCAGGATTGCGCGGGTCATCTTCGGGGATACCTTCCTCCACCTTACCTACCAGGTCGGCACCTACATCGGCAGCTTTGGTGAAAATACCCCCGCCAACACGGGCAAAAAGGGCCTGTGTAGAAGCTCCCATTCCAAAGGTAAGCATGGTAGCGGTGATAGTCAGCAACTTAAACCCTGGTTCAGCTTCGGGAATGGCAATGTTAAGCACGATAAACCACAAGGACACATCGAGCAGCACAAGGCCTACAACCACAAGGCCCATCACCGCACCACTGCGGAAGGCCAGGCGTAAGCCCCCGTTAAGAGATTCACGGCATGCATTGGCAACCCGGCCTGAGGCAAAGGTAGCGGCACGCATGCCAAAAAAACCGGCAAGCCCCGAGAAGGCACCTCCCGATAAAAAAGCAAAAGGAACCCATTTATTCTGAATTCCCAGTCCAAAGGCCATAATACTGAAGATGACCGTAAGAATAAAAAAAACCAGCAAAACTACTTTGTATTGCTGGCGTAAATATGCTCCTGCTCCGTCTCTGACGTGCTTGGCAATTTTTTTCATCATTTCAGTCCCTTCACTATAGCCCAGCATCTGTTTAAAGAATATCCAGGCAAACAATAAGGCCAGAAACGAACTAATTGGTACTAACCAGAAAATTAGTGGCATTTTTTTCCTCCTCAATAAATTAAATGAAACAATGTGTTTTGGTTTGGTGTAATAGGTTGGAGGCAAAAATAAAAATTAATTTTATCCGACAAGCATTTATTTTAAAAAGGTTTTAATCCCTTTTGAAAGAACTAATAAGCAAAACCCTCAGTACTGTATCTGCCGGCCATAAAACGCATTAAGTTTTCCCGGAATCTTCCCACAATCATATTTAACTGGTAATTGAAAATACAAGTATG
Organism: Bacteroidales bacterium; assembly: GCA_007132395.1. Classification (GTDB taxonomy): domain Bacteria; phylum Bacteroidota; class Bacteroidia; order Bacteroidales; family UBA7960; genus SKVR01. Next base: position 4,087 of record SLOR01000153.1, on the reverse strand, counting down.
AGAACAAAAAAACTACGCGGGGGTTTTCTTAGTTTCACTGAACACATTACAATATATTATGTTAATCTAATCAGCTTTATAGTACAAGACCGATGCATACAAATTGGAGAGATATTGTGTAAATGTCCCAAAATAAAGCTAATTTTGTAATAACTAGTTATGATAAATATCATATAGGGAAATTTAAAACCGCTAAAGAATTTTTGTTGGATGAAGAAATTGAAGCTCGAAATTCTGGGTATATCTTACAGTCAGTCGCAATCGGGCGCCTATGCTTTGATACTGGGGGAGGAAGGAGAAAAAAGAAGACTTCCCATTATTATCGGCAGTTTTGAGGCACAAGCCATTGCTATAGAGCTGGAAAAAATGAAACCCTCCCGCCCCCTTACACATGATTTGCTGAAAAATTTTGCGCAAACTTTCAATATCACTATTAAAGAGGTAATCATTTATAAGTTTGCCGAAGGCATATTCTACTCCAAACTGATTTGTTTTGACGGCATTAAAGAGGTAGAGATAGATTCACGAACCTCAGATGCAGTGGCTCTGGCAGTAAGATTCAAGTGCCCCATATATACTTATGAAACGATACTAAGTGCTGCAGGGATTGTATTGCAGGATGAAGAAAAAGAACCGCATACCCAGAGTACAGAAGAAGAAACCCCTGCCGCCACCATAGAATACGACAGTCTGAGCATTAAGGAATTGGAAGACCTTCTTATGGCTGCTATTGATGAGGAAGCTTATGAAAAAGCATCCAAGATAAGGGACGAAATCAACAAACGAAAATCCGCTAAAAAGTAATCCCCGATTGTCAACAGGATTATTTTTAAGAAACACACTCCTCTTTTAAAAAATTTTAATAGGTTTGCAGGCATTGTTTTGCAAACCTATTTTTATATCAATTGGTTTGCAACGGCTCCAGAGATATTACGCTAAATCCTGCAAAACATGCCCTACAATACTGACATTTAACAACCTGCTATACAAACGGATATAAACATTTTCTAAAACCTAACAATCTTACCCATGCGCACTTTCGCACTGATACTTTCATTCTTTATGCTGGCCGCTTGTTCTGCAAGTCCTGAGCAGGAGCCTGTGGCAGAAATTACTCAAAACTGGAAACTGGAAAAAGTTACCCATACGGAAACCGGAGAGACCACAGAAGCCGATGAGCAAAATACCCTATCCGTTGTAAATACTGATGAAAATACTTTTGCCATGTCATTCCCTTTACTGGACAAGCATGCGCGTGGCAGCTGGTCAATAAGCGACCAAACTCTTGTGCTCTTGCCACGTCTGGATGATATGGAGGCTGAGGTGGACTCGGTGCTTTACACGGCTATAAAAGGAGAACCATTTATTCAGTTCTTCCACCAAGGGGAAATCGTGGCCACCCTATCAGGGGAAATACTGGAAGGAAAAGCCAGCCCCAAATCTTTCAACATAATAGAACTTACAGCCACTACATTAGTATTGGAAGATGAGAACCATATCTACCATCTGGAGTATATAACCACCGAAGTGGCAGCCTTCTCCTTTGGTTTTACAAGTATATTGCGCGGTCTTCTTGGAATGATTGTACTCATAGGCATCGCATGGATGTTCAGTGCCAACCGCAGGGCCATTTCCTGGAAAGTAGTGGGCATAGGCCTGTCCATGCAGGTTTTGCTTGCAATCGGTATTTTGCAGGTGCCTGCCATACAGTTCTTTTTTGAGCTTATCGGGCAAGTGTTCGTGGTAATCCTTGACTTTACCAAGGCGGGTACGGAATTTCTTTTCGGAGGCTTTCTGGATACTCAAACCTATGGATTTATTTTTGCCTTCCAGGTTTTGCCCACCATTATATTTTTCTCAGCCCTTACCAGCTTATTATTCTATCTGGGCGTTATTCAGAAAATCGTATATGCCCTTGCATGGCTGATGACCAAAGCCCTGAAGCTATCAGGAGCAGAAAGTTTATCGGTAGCGGGAAACATTTTCCTGGGCCAGACCGAATCGCCCCTGATGATAAAAGCCTACCTGCCCAATATGACCAAATCGGAAATATTGCTGGTAATGACCGGCGGTATGGCCACCCTTGCAGGAGGTGTGCTGGCAGCCTACATCAGTTTCCTGGGAGGCGATGACCCGGTACAACGACTGATATTTGCCAAGCACCTGCTTGCTGCATCCATTATGGCGGCCCCCGGTGCAGTAGTAATTACAAAAATTCTTTATCCCCAAACCGAGGAGATAGACCAGGCCATAGAAATATCCAAAGACCGCATCGGCAGCAACGTGCTGGATGCCATTTCCAATGGTACGGGCGAAGGCCTTAAGCTGGCAGCCAATGTAGCAGCTATGTTACTGGTGTTCATTGCCTTTATTGCTATGTTTAACTTTATCGTGGGCAAAGCCGGCAACTGGTTCAGCATCAACGAAGCCATTGCCCAGATGACAAACGGGCAATATGAACAGCTCTCACTTCAGTTTATACTCGGATATACCTTCGCGCCCATAATGTGGCTCATAGGCGTTAGCCTTCCCGACATTACACTGGTAGGCCGATTGCTGGGAGAAAAAATCATTATGACCGAATTTATCGGATATGTAAGCCTTGCACAATTGAAGGAGGCAAATGCTTTTGCTGATCCCAAATCCATCATTATGGCTACTTACCTATTGTGTGGTTTTGCCAACTTTGCAAGTATCGGAATACAGATTGGGGGGATAGGTTCACTCGCTCCCACACGCAGGGTGCTGCTCTCGCAGTTTGGTATGCGCGCATTGCTGGGAGGCACCCTGGCTGGCCTTATGAGTGCCACTATTGTGGGAATGATACTGGGATGATCAAAGCCCCTGCAGGATTATAATCCCCCCATAAAAACCCAGGCTGCCCAAATTGAGCAGCCTGGGTTTGTTGTAGGTGCCAGCCTATTCCTTACTCAGGGAATACCTTTCATAGCAAGCAAGCAGGGCTTCATATACTTCGTACTCCTTTCGCGACACAATGTATTCATCGGTAAACTGGCAATAATCAAGGAATTCGTATACTTCTCTCTCATCCTGAATGCCTGTTACACGCATTACCAGTTCTGCATTTACCACCCGGGAAGCCCTGCGGCGCAGTTCGTCCCGGGCTACTACCTGCCGGTACTTTTGCATTTCTCTTCCCCGACGGCTAAAATGGTCGTACAAGGCAGTAATGGGTCCGGGCACAACAATCCCGCCACCCCCATCGGGGAAGGGAGAATGAAATACCCTTGGCAAGTTCAGTTCCATAGGGGGCTCGGGGTCTTTGAAGTTCAGGAAAGCATATTTGAAATCCGTAAAAGTGGCATAAGGGTAAACATCCACTCTGGGCAATTCATACACCTGCTCCCTAAGCTCTACCTTTAATAAATCAGGAAGTTGAAGCAATACACCGTCGACTCCAATGGTTTCACTCCAGAATCCTACAGCCCGAAACAAAATACTGTCGCCAGGCTGTGCGGAAATTGTAAAATACCCATCGGCCCCGGAGCTGGTACCCCTCGCCTGCGTTAAGTTAATGATGTTTACATTGGAAATGGCGCTGGAATCGGTATGTTGCACTACTCTTCCCCTGAGGTTTTGGGAGACAGGTACCTCCTGTGCATATAACAGATTTACCCAAAAAGAACAAGTGACACAAAATACAATCAACAATCTATTTATACAAGGCAATTGCCTTTTCAGTGGTGGAAATAGTGAATCAAGCAAAGCCATGGATGTATCATTGGGTGAAAAGTATCAGTTGGCTCAATCTACCGACCTGTCAACTTTTTTTACCGACCAAATCTAGGGAATAATAAATACAAAAAATGCAAAGGGAATGTTAATTATAGCCAAGAAATGTTGCAACCCTGTTTACCTATCATATAGACCGACCTTTTACAGCCCTCTTATCCAGCCTCTATTCCGTAGCAAACCTTTTCAATTACCTGCCCCAATTCTTCTTCCTTTACAGGCTTGGTAAGATATTCATCCATTCCCAGTTTCATGTATTTTTCGCGGGCACCTTCAAAAGCATTGGCACTTAAACCTACCACAGGCGGTAAATCGGGATGCATTTGTTTAAGTT
>SLOR01000297.1 GCA_007132395.1 Bacteroidales bacterium | reverse complement strand
ATTTTCATCCTTTTTGCTATACCCTCCTACGTTTCTTTTTCCGTTTCATCACAAGCCCAAAGACTTATTCTGATAATTGTTTTTATCAATACATGTGTGGCTCCCGTTTTATCCATTTTGTTTCTGAAGAAAATCGGGGTGATAAATAGTATTTTGCTTGACGAAAGAGCGGACAGGTACTACCCGGTGCTGGTTTCTATTTTATTCTATCTTTTCACCTACTACCTTTTTATGCAGGCCAACCTGCCCTCCTTGCTAAGTTATTTTATCCTGGGAGCTACGATACTGGTTTTGATAGGCTTCGTGGTTACCTTTTACTGGAAAATCAGCATGCACATGCTGTCAATAGGTGGGTTTACAGGTTTTCTTATAGCGGTTTCTCTGCTTCTTAAATATGATATACCCGGCCTTATAATATCCACCATACTGGTGTCGGGTTTATTGGGTGTGGCACGGATAAAAGTAAACGCCCATAATCCCCCGCAGGTGTATGCCGGGTATATTACGGGCGTTGTAGTAATGCTTTTGCTGTTTTTCTACCTCAGGGCCTAAAAGATAATAAAGGATAATCCCAGGCTCATAAAACCGGCAGACTGCGCATTGTTCCCTTCAAAAATATCGGTCAATGAAATAAAGGTATTCAGGTTTACCCTGCCATACCCGATACGTCCATGAAAACCCAGCATAAAGGTTTCAATATTATCGAGTTTCCCTTCCTTTAATTTTGTATCGCGATCGTTGGGTGCACTTTCGCCCACGTATTTGGTGTGTGCATTAACGAGTAGTCCGGCCTTTACCCCCGCGTGTATTCTAAATGTTTTGGGTGTATTGCGGGTTCTGAATCGTACTTCCAGGGGCACATTAAGATAATTAAGGCTTAGTTTGTTGTTGCTGTAATCAACATCTCCTGCCACGTCTTCAATGGGCATAAAATCAAACCTGTTATTATCGAAATTCCTCATGTAAAAATTGTCGCTGTAGAGGTTATGGCTGGCAAAGCCCAGTCCGGCGGCTACACTGAAGTTGGAAGCCCCCAGGGGAAACTCCTGCACATAGTCAATACTCACGCCACGGTTGATGGTACGGGTATCTATACTGGAAGGCAGATCAGACCACATATCGGTAAATACCCCGATAATCAGGCGATCCTTGGGACGCAGGGGGACTCTGTCCTGGGCAGTCAAGTTAGCGGATATTAATAACAAAGCGATAAATACTGCAGCATACTTTTTCATACTATTAGGTTTAAGGTTATTTTCTGTTTTCTAAATGATACAATTCGAAGCGTTTGGATTTTCAAAAATAATGCCATTTTATATAATAAAGCAAGAGATACTTACTGCGAATGTGGCATAACTATCACAATCTTGCCTCTAACTCTTTCAGATTCTATATGTTCGTGGGCGAGATTGGCATTTTCAAGTGTGTAAACCTTTTCAATGTTTGGGGTTAGTTTGCCTTGGGAAAAAAGAGTTGCCAGGTAGGCAAGGTCTTTGCCTCCGGGGCGGGTTAAAATGCCGAAAGCCTTCTTACGTGTCAGGGGGTTTATCATCTGCCGGAACATAAGGGAAGGGGAAGGCACAGTGCTTACAAAAATGCCAGCGGGCGTAAGGATTTTCTTCGCCGAAGAATAATTTGATTTGGCTACCGCATCAAAAACGATATCAAATTTTGCAGTGGATTCCGTGAATTTTTCTGTTTGATAATTGATGGTATTATGGGCACCCAATTCCTTTACAAATTCCAGGTTTCTTCCTGAGCAAACAGCGGTAACAGAAGCTCCGCAGGCTTTAGCTATTAGTATGGCAAACATGCCCACACCCCCTGAGCCACCGTTTATCAACACCTCATCTCCTGCTTTTATACCCGCCTTGTCTCTCAGGCATTGCAATGCGGTAAGGCCTGCAAGGGGAATTGCGGCGCCCTGCCGAAAACTCATATTGTCGGGCATTTGGGCAAGCAGATTTTCCTTTACGGCCAGGTAAGATGAATACCCTCCCCCGGCCATGGGAAGCATGGCAAAAACTTTTTCACCTGCCTTAAATTTGCCTGCATTTTTTCCTGCCTTCTCCACGATACCCGCGATTTCTCCTCCGGGAACACGAGGGAATTTGGCAGGAGAAATAAATCGCATACTTCCGTTTCGTAATTTAAAATCCACAGGATTTACACCTGCTGCCATTACCTTTACAAGTACCTCGTCATCGGAGGGTTCAGGAATTTCTGTTTGCTGTATCTTCAGCGCATCCGGACTTCCGTATGCTTCATAAATCACTCTTTGCATCATAAAGTTGAATCCTTTTCATCAATATAATCAATTTATAAATGATGTAAACAAAAAACCTCCTGTAATTGTTGGGGTCGTGTAATAAAACCGTGGGGGTTTAAAGACAATTTGGCGGTTTTCATGTTAAGGAATCTAATACAACTATGATATGGATAAAGTAAATGGCAATGCATTGCATGATGAGGAAAAACCTGAAATAATTTATGTGTTTGATGCCCTTTGCGGGTGGTGTTACGGTTTTAGTCCCGTGATACAAAAGCTCCATGAAGAATTTGAAAAAACAGCCGATTTCCTTGTGCTTTCCGGTGGAATGATTAAAGAGGAAGATGCAGGACCCGTGGGAGAAATGGCCTGGTATATAAAACAGGCATACAAACAGGTAGAAGATGTTTCGGGGGTGAAATTCGGGAAAGAATTTCTTGAGAATGTGCTTGAGAAAGGAGATGCCGTATTTGATTCTGTAACTCCGGCCAGGGCGATGGCGGTTTTTCGTCTTGAAAAAATTGAACTTGCGGTTGATTTTGCCGCACGTCTGCAAAAAGCCATTTATTTCCATGGCATGTTACCCGGCAATGATGAGACCTACAAAGCCCTTGCAGCTGAATTTCAACTGGACCCCGATACTTTTGTTGCCAGAATGAAAACCAGGGAAATAGATGAAATTGTCCGCAATGAGTTTCAAGTGGTAGCGGGAATGGGAGTAAAAGGATATCCTTCAGTAATCGTAAGAAAAGGAGGGGAGATGAAAACCTTGTCAAGAGGGTATATGGATTATGACGCTCTTCGTACAGAACTTATGGAGATGCTGAAGCAATAACCGCATTGTCAGGTATTTCTCAAATAGAAAAATTTGTAAAGGGCGGGTAAAATTATTCGCCCATTTTTCTATACTTTTGCGCAAATTAACTATTTGAGGTAATCAGAAAAATAAGATTTTATGGGAAGAGCATTTGAATATCGCAGGGCCGCTAAGGAAAAGCGCTGGGATAAAATGTCGAAAGTATTTCCGAAACTGGCTAAAGCCATTACCGTTGCAGCAAAAGAAGGAGGTGCCGATCCGGATTTGAACTCCCGCCTCAGAACGGCCATTCAGAATGCCAAGGCGCAAAACATGCCCAAGGATAATATTGACGCGGCTCTCAAAAGAGCAATGGGCAAGGATGCCGATAATTTTGTGGAGATTCTGTACGAAGGCAAAGGACCTCATGGTGTGCTTGTGGTAATTGAGTGTGCTACCGATAATCCTACCCGTACCATTGCCAACGTGAAATCCTATTTCAACAAAGTGGGCGGCGCACTGGTGCCAACCGGCTCGCTTGATTTCATGTTTTCGCGCAAGGCCGTTTTTCAGTTTGAACTCAAGGAGGGTATGAACACTGAGGAAATGGAACTTGAACTTATCGACGCCGGACTGGAAGATATCGAAACGAATGAAGGTATCGTTTATCTGTATGCCGATTACAAAGATTTTGGCACACTGAACCAGGCACTGGAGGACAAGGGTATTGAAGTAAGCAAGGCTAACCTGCAACGCATTCCCAATACCCCCATTGAGTTTACCGAAGAGCAGCTGGAAGAAATTGACAAACTGCTGGACAAAATTGAAGATGATGATGATATCCAGGCTGTTTTTACCAATATTGCCTGACGACTTTAATAATATCTGAATTGTTTAAAAGCCCGATGCTGTTTCAGCCGGGCTTTTTTTCAGTAAGGGGTGTAATTGTTAATCGTCAGTGAGTAAATGTTCCTGAGGCAGTTTTTCTTCTTTGGGGATGCCTGTGGCGCCGGTAAGTTTACTTTCTTCATAAATCTTTATCCATGCCAGGAGACCTGCAATGGCCAACCCCAGGAATACCAGGTACTGGAAGCTGGTAAATACAAAGCCCTTATCAAAATATAGCGGTACCGAAATCAAATCACCGATAATCCAGTATATCCAGTTCTCGATACGCTTAAGTGCCATGAAAAGCATTCCCACCAAAAATATAGCCGTTGTAAAAGAATCAACGTACATGAGTTTGAGGCTTTCGAAATATACGTAGGTCTCCATGTACTCTGTATCCTCTTTCTTGAAGATGTATATAAGGCCCCAGATGGCAAAAAATAAGACAAACACCCCGATAATGCCCAGCCACTGATGGGTTCTTGTATTCCAGCGGATAGGAATGACTTTTTTTCCGGGGCCCTTGCGTGTCCACATATACCACCCGTAAACACTCATGAGGAAATAGAAGAAGTTAATACCTATATCGGCATATAGCTGGGGCTCAATGAGGATGTAAACATAGATAAGTACAGATACGATACCGGTGGGGTAAACCAGAATGTTGGCTTTTTTGGCATACCATACGCTCATCAATCCGAAAATAACGGCAATGATTTCAAGCCAGGTGGTTGCCATTACATTTTGCCAGAAAATTTCAAAAAAAGTGTTCAGTAACATAGCAAATGGGGATAATTGGTAAACCGGGCAAAGATAAAACAATTATCCCCTGAGGCACGCTGATATTTGCCTTAATGCTGGTGATAAAGTTTATTAAAGATTTTCCAGCCATCTTCAAATTTATACAAGCCCATGTAGTCGGTGAACAGCAAGCGGCCTTCCCGCCAGAGTTCCAGCTTTACCATGGCAGCATTGCCGGTTACATCAATATCAAGGATTTTTCCGGTTACAGGCACGTGCTGGTATTCAGGGTTTTGCTGCCTTTGTTCGGTAATTTCTATCATGCGGGCCAGGGGTAAATCTACCAGGTTGCCGCCGCGGTTCAATACCATAACAAAGGTGGGGTGAAAGCCGGCTTCTATCATTTCGCGGCCGCCCAGGTTTTGAAACCCTTCCACGTATGCACTTTCAATTACTTCGCGTACAGCGTCTTTTTCTGCACTTTCTGCATTTCCTGCCAGGCTTGCTGTTGCGAAACAGGCAAGCAAAATCATACTTGTAATTAGCTTTTTCATGAATCTGTAGTTTAGTTTGTTGTATGCAAAAGAAAGAATTTTTTTCCTTTTTATATAAATATATGAACAAGGGGCGCGCCATGGAGTGTATTTGTCAATGGCTGAACAGTTTATTATGCTTTCATGCAACACTCTTTCCGCAAAAGAAGAAAATTTGTGTGCAGTTTCGTACAGGGTTTTGTTGAAAATGAACAGATTTCAGAATTTTATGCCTCTGACACATCTGTTTTTCAGAGAGGTAAAATATATCTGCCTGTACTTATATAGCAGTAAATTTTTACCTTTGTGACAATTGACGAATTTATTTCCATTAAAATTTTTATCAAATTGTTATTTAGCGAATTAAAATTAAACGATGACCTGATGCAGGGCTTAGATGCCATGGGCTTTAAAGAAGCTACCCCCATTCAGCAACAGGCCGTTCCCGTTATACTTGAAGGAAAAGACCTGTTGGGTTGTGCCCAAACCGGTACAGGAAAAACAGCAGCATTTGTACTTCCCATCATTCATAAAATTGCCCAAAGCGAATATAAAGGCGTGAATACACTGGTGATTGTACCCACCCGTGAGCTGGCCCAACAAATAGATCAGCAGATTGAAGGGTTGGGATATTTTGTTTCAGTAGGCTCCATGGCCGTGTTCGGCGGGGGCGATGGCTTCAGCTGGGAGGCCCAGAAGCGTAGCCTTGTGGAAGGGGTAGATATCGTGGTGGCAACACCCGGCCGACTTATTGCCATGCTGGGAATGGGTAAAATCGATTTCTCACACATACAACACCTGGTGCTGGATGAGGCTGACCGTATGCTGGATATGGGATTCTTCGATGATATCATGAAGATTATCGGCTATTTGCCCCAAAAAAGGCAAACGCTTATGTTTAGTGCCACCATGCCTCCCAAGATAGAGATCCTGGCAAAGAAGATTCTTAACGAACCTTTCAAAATCAATCTTTCGCTTTCCAAACCTGCCGAAGGGGTTGCTCAAAGGGCTTATGTGGTTTATGACAACCAGAAAGACAAATTGCTGCTGCATCTGCTTGCCGATGCCGAGTACGAATCCCTGCTTGTATTTGCTTCCACTAAACTGAAGGTGAAGAAAATTCACGAAATGCTCAAGGGCAAAAAAATACCTGCAGAAGCTTTTCATTCTGACCTTGAACAAAAAGATAGAGAGGACATCCTGCGCAGATTTAAGAATAAGCAATTGAAAATCATTGTAGCTACCGATGTGCTGGCACGAGGCATTGATGTGGACAATATCAGTCTTGTACTCAATTACGATGCCCCCGGCGATCCGGAAGATTATGTGCATCGGGTGGGACGTACAGCCAGGGCAGCCCGTAAAGGTGTTGCCATTACCTTTATCGGTGAGATGGAGCAGCGGAAATTTGCCGGAGTGGAAAGGCTCATCGGAATTAGTGTAGAAAAACCCTCCCTGCCTCCTGAACTGGGAAAGGCTCCTGAGTACAACCCTCAGGCGCAGAAACAGGAGTTTCGCTCTCACCACAGACGGCCCCATGGGCAACGTATCGATAAAAGACAAAATGGGAGGGGAAAATCGGAAGGAAACTCTCGTGGCGATGACAAAAAACCTGCAAAGCGATTTCACAAGAGAAAACCCGGTGGCCAAAAACCCGAATAGGGATAATGCCATCCTTCACTTTGCGAAGCTAGAATATATACTGAAAGGACTTCCTCCTGAAACCCGGGGGAAGTCCTTTTTATTTTCCCGCCCTTCATATTTTTCCCTTTTCTTGTCACAAAACCTCCCTCTCAAACGACTTACCTGTAAAGCACCGATTTTTTGGACACATTTGAAAAAACATACCAGGACAATTACAACGTAATGTATCGCATTGCCATAAAAATGCTGGGCAATGGGAGCGATGTTACCGATATTTTGCAGGACGTGTTTATGAGCTTCTTTGAAAAACAGCAACAAAGAAAACGTGTGGAATATCCACGCAGCTGGTTGTGCCGCGCAACGCTTAACAAGTGTGTAGATAAGCTGCGGAAAGAAAAAAAGTTTACCGATGCCGAGCCTGCTCCCGATACCGAAGATAAAAGTATTTGCCAGGAAAAGCAGGAAATGAAAGCGCTGATGTCTTATTGCCTTACCCGTCTCAGCCCGCGCGAAAAGGAACTGGTAATACTTTACAGCGAAGGGCTGAGCTACAAAGAATTGGCTCAGGTTACGGGAATTGCCTTTACCTCGATAGGCAAAACGCTGTCAAGAAGCTTGAAAAAACTGGAAAATGAACTTAAAACCCACGGTTATGAAGTGTATAAATGAAGAAATTCTGCAACAATATGTTGATGGTGAATGTGAAGAAAGGGAACAAATAGCTGTGCAGAAACATATTGAAAACTGTGAAGGTTGTTATTCCCGCTGGGAACAATGCCGGGCAAGGATGATTGAAATAAAAAGATCACTCAACATCCTGATCGATACCCTGCCGGCAGCACCTCCTTTTCCTGTACCTGCTGTAAAGGTTCCGAAAAGGAATTATGCACTTCAGGTTATCGTTCCCCTGGCCGTGGCGGCCAGTTTGCTGTTGTTGATTTGGCTGGGGCCGGGAAAAGACAAAAATTCTTTGCCCCTTGAACAGGTTCTCCAGGTCTGCTTTGCCACTGAAGTTGATGCCAACAAACCTGCGCACCAGCAGGAGTTTACCATTACAGTGGTTTCTCCCGATGGAAAAGTGTCAGAGATTATTGTGCAGTAGTTGATGCTTGTTTTGGAAGATTGTAACGCAAGCTTATATAACCCAACCCCAAAAACCTTTACCTATGAAAAAGCTAATGTTCACCCTGATTTTTGCCATGGCAGGCATTGGCCTGTTTGCTCAAAACCTGCTGGATATTTATAAATCCGGCACCGTAACCCTTGTGCCCGATACCGAATACGCCCGTAATGTAAACTGGAACAGAGCCCTGGAAAGCTGGACTGATACCATGGTGGGGCGCTGGGTGGGCGACCGGAAATCACTGCAGATAGCGCCCGATGGCTCAGTAATTGTGAGTCATCACTTCAGAGATTTCTACACCGTGTTCTCTCCCAACGGAGCCTTCGAAAAAGAACTGAAGGTAAAAAATCAGCAGGGACAACCCTACAGAAGCTTGCCGCACTTGCACGGTGTACTTGACGGCGAAATTTACTATTCAGGGCTTAACAACATGGGCGTAATGCTTTGCTTTGACCGCTCCGGAGCGCTGAAGAAGACTTTGCAGCTGGATTATAGTGCACGGCAGATTATTCCCCTGCCCAACCGAAAGTTCGCATTGCTGGGTTGGGTGCTGTGGTCCGACAGGGTGCGCGAATTTGTTGCTATCATAGACTATGAAACTAATGAGGAGAAAATCATCTGGGATAAATTCAGGCCTCGAATAGGGCCATCGCAGAAGAAAAGCTTCTTCTATCAGTATACCTTTGCATCCAGAGGGATGATAAGTTTCAGTACCATGCCTTTCCTGAATATTGGAGGAAGGAACAACCCGCCCTTAATTGCGGGTGTGGATAATAAAATAATTATCACAATACCTGATACGGGCGAGATACTCACCTACGATTTGGACGGAAGGTTTGTCTCAAGCCAAACCATTGATTGGGCTCCTTCTTATGTTTCGGTAGATGAACAAAAAGAGATTCAGCGGAAAGCCATTGAGAGGTATCGCAATTTGCAAAACCCTCAATTTGCCAGCTGGGTATCTGCCGCCGAAAACAGAGCTGCCCGCGACCAGCTTGTAAGGGAGATGGAAAATGACCTGCGGGCCATTGACAAACCCATTCCTCTACCTGTTTTTTCTACCGT
>SLOR01000123.1 GCA_007132395.1 Bacteroidales bacterium | reverse complement strand
TTTTTTTATACTTTTGCACCCGTGAGTCTGGTACGACCAGCTCCTGCTGAACTCCCCCAGGACCGGAAGGTAGCAAGGGTAGGCGGTCGTAGCGGTGCGATATCAGGCTCACTTTTTTTATGCCTGATTCATTCATTTCCAAATATTCTTTCCTATGAAGTTTTTTATTGACACAGCCAATCTGGACCATATTCGTGAAGCCAACGATTTGGGTATTCTTGATGGTGTTACCACCAATCCTTCCTTAATGGCCAAAGAAGGCATTAAAGGGCAGGAAAACATCCTTAAGCATTATGTGGATATTTGCAATATTGTGGATGGTGATGTTAGTGCAGAAGTTATTGCCACCGATTTTGAAGGCATGATTAAAGAAGGTGAAGCCCTGGCCGAACTGCATCCTCAGATTGTAGTGAAAATTCCCATGATAAAAGACGGGATTAAAGCCATAAGGTACCTGACAGACAAAGGAATTAAAACAAACTGCACACTTGTTTTCTCAGCAGGACAAGCCATTCTTGCTGCCAAAGCCGGTGCAACTTATGTTTCTCCATTTATTGGCCGCCTCGACGATATTTCTTTTGACGGCGTAGAGCTTATTGAGCAAATCGTTAACATTTACAATTTGCATGGTTTCCCCACCGAGGTACTTGCAGCCAGCATCCGTAACAGCATGCATATTATCAAATGTGCCGAAGCCGGTGCCGACGTTGTAACCTGCCCGTTGGAACCCATCATGGGCCTGCTCAGCCACCCGCTTACAGATAGTGGATTAGCCAAATTCCTCGCCGACCACAACAAATAGTAAATATTTTACTCAAATAATTTCAGGCCACTAATGCATGAATGAATAATTCGTGCATTAGTGGCTTTTTATTTATAATTTCGTAATACAGTAAAGTTCGCGCAGCAGCATGCTTTTGAACTTGTAGCCACCTTTAATTGTAATAGTAAGTATGCATTCTGTTTCTTACAACAAGAAACCTAAAGTAATACTTTAAATTTATAACATAACAAACACTACTTCTAATAGATAACGACTATCAACAAATAAAATACTATGAAAAAAGCATCATTTTTGGGATTTCTGCTGCTAATGGCAACCATGGCAACACTTTTTGCAGGAGAGCGACAAGATCGCGTACAAGACAAGATCGCCGCCAATCCTGATAAGGAATTCCTGGTATACAAATTTGATATCAAGGAAATGATAGCCGCACCGGTATTACGCCGCACCCAGAGTGCATTTGCAGAAGCGGACAGCCTGAGTGCCGATTTTATTCTTATTCACATGAATACTTACGGCGGACAGGTAGATATTGCCGACTCCATCCGCACGCGCATCCTGCAATCCAAAATTCCGGTAATCGTGTTTGTCGACAACAACGCCGCTTCGGCAGGGGCCCTTATTTCCATTGCCTCCGACCGCATTTACATGCGCCCTGGTTCCAATATAGGGGCTGCTACAGTGGTTGACCAGACCGGTGAAGTAGTACCCGATAAATTTCAGTCGTATATGCGCTCTATGATGCGGTCTACTGCCGAAGCCAAAGGACGCGACCAGGATATTGCCCAGGCAATGGTGGATCCTTCCATCGAAATTGAGGGAGTTATCGAGGAGGGAAAAGTACTTACCTTTACTGCCTCCGAAGCCATGCGCTGGGGATTTTGCGATGGTATGCCAGAAAATATTACCGAAGTAATAGCCCTTACCGGAATAGAAAACTACAAGCTGGTAGAACAGGTACTTTCTCCCATTGACCGTATCATTAACCTTCTCATTAATCCCCTGGTAAGCGGAATCCTGATAATGGTAATCCTGGGAGGTATATACTTTGAACTTCAGACTCCAGGCGTAGGATTTCCTATTCTTGCTGCTGCAACCGCGGCCATGCTTTATTTTGCACCCCTGTACCTTGAAGGCCTGGCCACACATTGGGAAATCATCCTTTTTGTCATGGGGCTGGTGCTCATTGCCGTTGAAGTTTTTGCCCTGCCCGGATTTGGCGTGGCAGGCATACTGGGAATACTCTTCGTGGTTTCCGGTCTGGCATTTGCCATGGTGGGCAATCAGGGCCCCGATTTTAGCGGCGTGGAAATGGGTGAAGTGGGAAAAGCTTTCATGATTGTAATTATTGCCATGTTTTTGTCGCTGTCCTCTTCCATGTATCTGGGAGCCAAAGTGCTTACCTCAAGCGGACGACTGGGCAATACGTTGGCCCTTAATACAATACAAGATACCGCAGCCGGGTACTCTTCAGTAAACGTACAAATGCGTGAATTGATGGGGAGAACCGGAACCGCATATACCATTCTGCGCCCCAGCGGTAAAGTCGAAATTGATGACGAAGTATATGATGCCACTGCTCTTACAGGTTACATTGACAAAGGCGAAAGCGTTAAAGTGGTAAAATACGAAACCTCGCAAATATTTGTGATTAAGGCATAACCTAAACACAGAAATATGAAAAAGGAACAGATTCTACACGGGAAAGCCTGCCTTGAAGTACTATTGGGAGATATAGTGAAGCAGGCAGATATGGATGTCATCGTGAATGCAGCCAACGCTTTTTTGCGCATTGGAGGAGGGGTAGCCGGAGCCATACACAGGGCTGCCGGCCCTGAACTGGAAAAAGAGGCCAGTAAGCAGGCACCCATTAAACCCGGTGAAGCTGTTATTACCGCAGCCTTTGATCTGCCCAACAAGCATATAATACATGTACTGGGACCCGTGTACGAAAGGGATATACCCCACGATATACTGCTGGCTCGCTGCTATACTAATGCCCTGGCTCTTTGCGAGGAGCATCAACTTAAGGGAGTGGCATTTCCGGCCATCTCCACAGGTGCTTTTGGCTACCCGGTAGAGGAAGCTGCACCCATTGCCATTGAAACTCTTTACAATGCCATGACAGACCTGAATTCAGTAAAAACCATTCGCCTGGTTTGTTTTGCTGAAAGAGATTACGAGGAACATGTAAAAGTCCTGAAGAGTCTTTCCACCCCTTAAACCCAAAGGAAATATTTTATGTACAATTTCAATAGAGTATCGCCCTTATATACTGATTTATATCAGTTGACAATGGGCCAGGCATATTTTCACAACCGTATACACACGCGTGAGGCAAGTTTTGATTACTTTTTCCGGAAAATCCCCTTCAGGGGTGGTTATGTGGTTTTTGCCGGTTTGCATGAGCTGCTGGAGTTGATTCATGAGCTGAGGTTTTCCGACCGCGACCTTGACTATCTTGCCGAAAATGGGTTTTCAGAAGAATTTCTGGAATACCTGAAGGATTTTTCCTTCCGGGGATCTATTCACAGTGTGCGGGAAGGGGATATTGTGTTTCCTTTTGAGCCCGTAGTAAGAGTAGAGGGCGAATTGCTGGAAACCCAGCTGATAGAAACCCTGCTTCTGAATGTATTGAATTTCCAGTCGCTGGTGGCTACCAAGGCCAGCCGTATACGTTATGCAGCAGGCAAAAGGGCTTTGAGCGATTTCGGCCTGCGCAGGGCTCAGTCCTTTGGTGCCATGCAAGCCTCCAGGGCAGCCGTAATAGGAGGTTTCAACAGCACCTCCAATGTGCTGGCAGCTCAGAAATACCAGATTCCTCATGCCGGCACCATGGCTCACAGCTTCATCGAAAGTTTTGGAGATGAAGTAGCGGCCTTCAGGGCTTACGCTGATGCTTTCCCCGACAATAGTGTGTTCCTGGTGGATACCTACAACACTTTATTCAGCGGCATCCCCAATGCCATCATAGTAGCTAAGGAGATGAAAGAAAAAGGCCATCAATTAAAAGGCATTCGCCTTGACAGTGGCGACCTTGCTTACCTTTCACGAAAAGCGCGCGAAATGCTCGATTATGAAGGTATGGAGGATGTTAAAATCATTGTCTCTAACCAATTGGATGAATATGTTGTAAAAAGTCTTATTGAGCAAAAAGCTCCCATCGATATTTTTGGTGTGGGTACCAGCCTGGTAACTGGCCAACCAGATGCAGCTCTGGATGGGGTGTATAAGCTGGCTACAGTGGACAATGAGCCGGTGCTGAAAATATCCGACAACCTGCAAAAAACCACCTTACCGGGAAAAAAAAGAGTGTTGCGCTACTTTGACAGAGAAGGCTTCTTTTATGCCGATGCTGTGGTGCTGACCGATGAGCACGATATAACCCAAATGGTTAACCCTTTTGAAAAACACAAGTCTCTCAACCTCGAGGGTTTCAGGTATGAGGAAATTTTTCATACTGTTATGGAACAGGGGAAAATTACTATTAGTCCTGAGAATCCGATTCAAATCCATGAAAGACTTAAAACCAGGCTGAACCTTCTTCCGGCCGAACATCAGCGTTTCGACTACCCGCATATTTATAAGATAGGCATTAGCGAAAAAGTATTGAAAGTAAGAGATAATCTGCTGCTCAAGCACCAAAGACGGGCGTTTTGAATGACCCGCTTCACTCTAGCTTCTGCAAATCATTAACCCCCAAAAAAGGATAACATGGATGTATTGCTTTTAGTTGATGTACAGAATGACTTCCTCCCGGGCGGTTCGCTGGCCGTGCCGCAGGGAGATGAAATAATCCCGTTATTGAATAAGTTGCAGAAACAGTTTCCATTGGTGGTGGCTACACAAGACTGGCATCCGCACAACCATGGCAGTTTTGCCACTTCTCATGAGGGGAAAAAAGAATTTGAAACTACTATGCTCGGAGATCTCGAACAGATTCTATGGCCCGACCATTGCGTGCAGGGACATAGGGGTGCCGGGTTTGCAAAAGAGTTGAACCTTAACAGGGTGGAAGCTATATTCCGGAAGGGAACCGACCCTGAAATTGACAGCTACAGCGGCTTTTTCGATAACGGGAAATTGAAGTCCACAGGGCTGGCAGATTATCTGAAAGGCCGGGGTGTTAAACGTGTTTTTGCAGGGGGACTGGCAGCAGATTTCTGCGTGGGCTTCACCGTGAAAGATGCTCTGGAACTAGGGTTTGAAACATTTCTCATAGAAGATGCCACCCGCCCCATTGACCCCGAAGGATGGCAGAAAATGAAAACTGAAATTACCCGTATGGGAGGCGAAATCATAAACAGCAGCCGTATCGAATCACTTATTTAACACCTGTTAACCGAAATATGCGTATACGTAATCTCACTGTTTCCAATTCACGGCTTACCGAGGGCCGGCGTTATCCTTTCCGCATTGTAAAAAGTGTAAACTTCGGACAGGATGCCTTTTTTGTAATGCAAGACCCTTTGGGGTACAAGGTGTTAATGCCCAGGCATTTTTACACCCATTACGGATTTGAGGATGGCCAAACCATTGAATGCCGTGTGGATAAAATCAATTGCAATGGCCGTATGTTTCTTGAGCCCATTCATCCTTTCTATAAAGAAGGGGAGGAGTATCCCTTTCCCATTGTTGATTATGGGGTGAGAATTAATATTCTTGACGAGCATGAAACCTTTGCAAAGGTGGAGGATTGCTTCAAGCAGCAATGGGAAGTAAGGCTTTACAAATCAGCTGATTATATTCATGAAAGTAACACCCTGAACTGCATCCTGGAGAGGATAAAAAAGGGAAGGCTGTTTTTAACTGCCGCCAATGACACCCCCCTTGATGGCGGGTTGAAAATAGGCGAAACTTACAATTTTATTATCGTTGACGAACGAATAAACCGTACCGACAATACTGCCTGCTTTGTGTTAAAGGATAAAAACGGCAAAAAGCACATACTACGTAAAAAATATTATGCCCATTACGGACTGAAAAAAGGAATGGAAATAAAATGCAGGGTAGATAAATTTACTAGCGAGGGCTTTTTCTTTCTGGAACCCGAAAACCCCTGGTACAAAACCGGTGAGATTTATGAATTTAAAATCAGGGAAATAAACAAACTGCATTTCTCCGATGATACCATTCAGGATGTGCTGGTGGTTGAAGACCCTTATAGTGAGGATGTTAAGATTTTTATTGACAGTAAGCAGTTGGAAGAATTATCAGGTAAGGAGCTGGTTAGGTGCCGCCTCGACAGGGTAAGAAAGAGCCGGTTGGAACTGGAAATTATCTGAAATAAACTTCATTGACAGTATCAGGTCCAATCTCCTTGTTTATATTGGCAATGATTTTCGTGCGTGCCATTGACAATTCCTCTCTTAATGGCGCTGAGCGAAGATAAACGGTTAAGGTTTTGTTTTTATAAACAAGATTTTTGGTTTGTTTATAAATCATGTCTCCCATCACCTTTGCCCAGGCAGTATTAATGCGCATCTCTGTAATTTTTTCCTCGTTGTTGGATTCCCTGAGCCACTGTTTAATAACCTCGCCCAGGCTTTGTTCATTGGATTTACGCATGTTGATTGGATTACATGTTGGTGTTTTAAAAAAGCTATTTATTCTTCAAAAATAATCAGTATTTCAATTTACTCTATCGGCTCCTTGCTGTTGTGAAAGTCTCTACCAGGCAGTACAAGCCCGTCTGTCACATGAAATATACGGGAGCTAACCTCAATGCTTTCCAGAATACTTTCAAGCCTTTCGGTATGCGTATCGGTGATAAAAACCTGGCCGAAATCGTCTTGCGCTACCATTTGCACCAGCAACTCCACACGCCGGGGATCCAGCTTATCAAAAATGTCGTCAAAGAGCAAAATGGGATGAAATCCCTTTAATTGCTTTGTAAACTCGTACTGGGCCAGTTTCAGGGCAATTACATAAGATTTTTGCTGTCCCTGGCTTCCAAACTTCTTCAACGGCTGCCCGTTGAGCAAAAACAACAGATTATCCTTGTGTATTCCTGCCGTGGTATGTTGCACATAACGGTCTTTGTCTCTTGATGCAAGCAATAAACTGCCCAACATACTCTCTGCAAGCTGGCTGTCATAGGCAATATCTACCACTTCAGCATTGCCTGTAAGCTTTTGGTGATTGGCCTGAAAAACAGGCTTAAATTGCTCGAAAAAACGAGTTCTCTCGCCATAGATGTAAGTGCCATGTATAACCAACTGCTCATCCCATATCTCAAGGCTGGCCTCATCAAAATATCTTTTTTCGGCAAAGGTTTTCAGCAGGGTATTACGTTGCAAAAGGGCTTTATTGTAATCAATAAGCCTTTGCAGGTATTCCTTATTAAATTGCGAAATAACACCATCCAGGAACTTTCTTCGTTCATCACTTCCTCCATGTATAAGCTCCACATCTCCCGGAAAAATAAGTACAAGAGGGTAGGAGCCTATATGATCGGCAAGCTTATCATATTCCTTTTTATTGCGTTTGAATATCTTTTTTTGTCCTCTTTTTACCCCGCAATACAACTCATCGGGTTTTTCGCTTACATGATACTTGCCCTGAACAACAAAAAAATCTTCCTCAAACATTATATTCTGGCTGTCGGCCGGGTTGCTGAAACTTTTGCAAAAAGAGAGGTAATAAATGGCATCCAGCAGATTGGTTTTTCCCGATCCATTATTGCCGGTAAAGCAGTTGATCTTGGGTACAAACACAAGATTTGCCTCCGGATAATTTTTAAACTGTAGAAGGGAAAGTGACTGTAAATGCATAGTGAAATATTACCCCGCAAAGGTATAAAATTAGACGCAGCCATAAAACGCAACTGGAAATTTCATTTTTTAATCCACGTGGTAAATTATTAATGAATCTTTAACCTGAATACTATTGAATGGAGAAAGTTTTTCCTAAATTTGTTAATTAAGATGTAAAACAATCAAAAACCGTTTTAAAACATTACAAATCAAAAAATTATCAACCAAACCTTAATGTTATGAGAAAATTTACTTTGTTAAGTATTATATTATTCATGGCAGTAACCATGGGCAATTCACTCTTTGCCCAGCAAGCCAAAGAAAATGAAGAGCCAGTGGAGGTTGCCACCATCCACGAATTGCGACAGGGTGCGGGCGATGGCCTCGAGTACCTTCTTACCGGGGAAGCCTTCCTTACCTACCAGGAAAGCTTCAGGAACAGCAAGTATGTTCAAGACGCCACAGGTGGTATTCTTATTGACGACAATGGAGGCATTATTACTACCTCCTATAACATTTATGACGGCATAACAGGACTCAAAGGGACGGTCTCAGTTTTTAATGATATGGTTCAGTTTGTTCCCACTGAAGACCCGGGCACGGCCACCTCTGAAAACAACATTATTGAGCCTCTTGTTATTACAATGGATGATTTCATGAATGATTTCATGACCTACCAGGCACGCCTGGTTATCATTGAAGACATTACCTTTGTTGACCCTCAGGGAAATTTTGCCAATGGAACGGTGTACCCTATTACTGATGGGACTGATGAGATTAATTTCCGCAGTACATTTTTTAATGTAGACTACATTGGTAGCCCCGTTCCCTCGTACCCCTTTAATCTTACCGGCCTTCCCCATTCACGTGGCACTGGTAATTACATTGTTGCACGTAACTGGGCTGATATTGAATCGCTGGTGGTGTATGATATAACCTTTGATGTAGTGGATGAAAATGATGACCCCATTACAGATGCTGAAATTACTTTCATGGGAGAGAGTTACCCTGAAGGAGAATACTTTTTCGAAGGAATTCCTGCAGGGGCACATCCTTACAGCATTGAAAAAGATGGATATTTTACCAGGCAGGGACTGGTAAATGTTGCCAATGATATGACCTACAAGGTGGTATTGGTGGAAGTTTCCGAAGACCTGGTGGATGTGTTCCCCTGGGTGGAAGGATTTGAAGATGAAGTAATTCCTCCTGCCAACTGGAACCACTTAACCTATGGTGGAGGTGGCTGGGCTATAACATCCACTGCAAATTCTGGCACAAGCGCTGCAAATCATACATTTACTGCCCAGGAGGCCGATTCCTGGTTGGTTTCACCCCAAATTGAACTGCCTATGGAAACAGGTATGCTGCTAACTTTCTTCCACAGAAATGCATTCATGGGAGATTATGATTACAGTGGCGTAAAAATTTCTACCGGTAGTGGAAATCCCGAGCAGGGCGAGTTTATCGAGCTTTTTGAAGCATCTACTCCTGTTGGTTCCTATACCGAAAGAATTATCAACCT
>SLOR01000193.1 GCA_007132395.1 Bacteroidales bacterium | reverse complement strand
TACCCGCTGAACGACACAGTGGTAATAGCCCTGAAAACCGGATTGCAGGATATCCCCCAAATAGTGAGCATCGGAACCAACGGGCAGGAAGAGAAATTATTTAACCCTGGCTGGTTTTTCCCGGAGGCCTTTCACTACAGCGCAGGAAAAATTGTATGGAACGAAGAAAGGCCTGACCCCCGGTGGGAACACCGCAACTGGTCGGAGATAATGATTTACGACATGGCCACCGGCAACAGGGAGCGCCTCACCGATAAAGGACGGTTTTTCAGCCCTGCCCTATCTCCCGACGCTGCACATGTTGCAGTCATAGAAACCACCCCGACAGATCGGTCGTACCTGGTGGTCATCAACGTATCAACCGGAGAGGAAGTTTTCAGGTTCGGTAATACTGCCGACGACTTTCTGATGCAGCCTTTCTGGCATCCCGGCGGAGAGAAAATCGGGATAATTGCCCTCAATGAATCTGGGAAAAGAATTGACCTGGTGCATCTGGATAACTCTACAACCCAAACCCTCCTGCCCTCTTCTCATGTAGACATTGCTACTCCCTCATTCCGGGGTGAAGATATTATTTTCACAGGTGCCTGGTCGGGGATAAACCAGATTTACCGGCTTAACACCGCAGAGGGTAGTGTGACGAAAATCGTAAGTGTACCCTATGGCGCTGTGAATGCAGTTTCTCTGCCCGGTGGAATTCTCTATTCCTCCTATTCGGCAAGTGGATATACCCTGCAAATTGCAGACGATGACAACCTTAAAAACCTTCCCCTGGAAACGGTAGAGGATCATTCTGTGGCTTTTCACCGTATGCTTGCAGAACAGGAGGCAACGGTAGTAAGCAGAGAGAATATTCCTCAGCAGGAGCATGCCATTGAACCCTACAGCCGTTTAAGGAATCTGTTCCATCTGCACAGCTGGGCTCCCTTTTACATTGACGGGGCAAGCCAGGAGGCAGGAATCGGAGCCTCATTGCTCTTTCAGAACAAATTGAGCACCTCCTTTGCCACGCTGGGTTACGAATGGGACAATCAGAGTGAAACCGGCAAATACAGTTTTAACTACAGTTATCAGGGCTGGTACCCTGTTATCGATTTGCGGGCAGAAACAGGACAGTCCCGTGCTTTTTACCTTTACAATAATGAAGAAGCAAGGAATTTTCTTTATACGGAGGAAAGCCTCAACCTGGCATTTACCGTTCCCCTGCGATTCCTGCACAACGAATTTTTTTATGGTCTTTCTCCCCGGTTTAGTGCCGGATTGACTACTGCCCGCCCCGGCAAAGACACACCCGAAAGGATTTTTGTAAATGAACGGGAGTATCTCACCCTGGCTTCGGCCGTATACTACACACAACAATATCGTTTGCTGGCTTACCGCCAGCGCAGAACCGTAGCAAGGGATATTTACCCGCGATTGGGTCAGGTAGTTGATATACAATACAGACATACTCCCTTTGGCGAGTTCAGGATGAGTGATGTTTTGGCATTGCGGGGCACTGCATTTCTTCCCGGTTTGGCAAGACATCACGGACTAAGGCTCTCTGCAGCTTATCAATCCAGATCAATCCCCAATTACAAACCCAACACCATCAGGTATACATCCGGCAACCTCATCTCCTACCCGCGCGGATACAGCCTGCAAAACCACAGAAGGTTGAGTGCCGTTACGGCGGATTATGCTCTCCCCTTTTTCTACCCCGACCTGAGCATCCCCTACCTGCTTTACCTAAAGCGTGTGCGGGGCCATATCTTTGCCGATTACGCCAGGGCAGAAAACTTCCCTGCTCAGAACAGCAATGCCATAGCACGTGATGAGGAGTTTCGCTCTTATGGATTTGGTTTAACAGGCGATATGCATCTATTCCGCTTCCTGGCACCCATTTCACTTGGTATTGAAGTTGCTTTTCCGGAAGGAGAAGACGTAAGCTTTCAACTCCTTATGGGCGTGAGGTTCTGAAGATTATTTTTCAGTTTTTATCTATATTGAGGTTGGCAACTACAAATAAAAAGATAAACAGCACCAGAAAGTAAATAGTATACCCTATGTTGTGTACCGTTTCCCATTGGGGGATATAATGAGCCAATACAAGGGTAAGAGCAACGCCAATAAGGGAAAGAAAGATAAAAACAAGCGCCACCTGTCGGTCATTTAAACCCAGGTATGAAAGATGATGCGTTGTATGGTCTTTGCCGCCTATAAAAGGAGATTGTCCCTTTGCCAGGCGTTTGATAAATACCGTGGTAGTATCAATAATGGGCAGGGCAAACAGGGTGGCAACGGCAAAAAACCTCATGAGCGGCGGAGCCTCGTGGCTGATGGTACCACCATTCCACAGGCAGTTAATCCCTAATATGGCAAGAAACACCCCCAGGAATTGACTCCCCGTATCTCCCATATACATGCGCGACGGATGCCAGTTGTAAAACAAAAAGCCAACCAGTGAGGCCATGGAGCCCAATACTATAACGAAAAGAGGATTTCCGAAATCTGCACTCAACATCATTCCCGCAAAAATAGCAAACAGCACAGAAAGGGAAACAATGGTGGTAATTCCATCCATATTATCCAGCATATTAATACTGTTCATCATACCCACCACCCAAAGGACCGTAAGGATATAATTAAGCAGCTGGCCGTCGAAAATATGAATATAGGTTCCTGTGCCAATCAAAATCAATCCACACAAAAGCTGTGTAAAGAATTTAATCCAGGGATGCGTATTATAGGCATCATCGAACAAGCCCAGCAGAAATCCGATGGTTACTACAACCAGAATCCCGAGTGTCTGAAGGTTAAAGAAGCCTTCGTATCCCGGCAAAAGAAAAGAGATAAGGATAATGGAAAACAAAAAGATGAAGTAAAAGGATATGCCTCCCAGGGCGGGCTTGGAAGTGGCACTCCACCGGATTATGGTTTCACTGGTATTTCTGATTCCCAGAGTTTTAACAAACTTAAGAAGAAAGCGGTTGATAATAAGAGAAAAAACCAGTGAGGCAACAAAAAAGGAAATGTAAACAAAAAGTAGATTTTCTGTCATCAACAATCAATTTGTAAGTTTAGAATTTATGGTTTGGTATAATCGAACTTATGCAAAGGGGCTTTCAAAGCCATGAAAACCCGGAGCATTACTGTCTTTGTCCGACACCAGAGGATTTTCCATCTCCCAGTCAATATTTAGCAGGGGGTCGTTCCAGGCAATGCATCCTTCCGATTCCCTGTTATACACCTGTGTGCATTTATAAAAGAACAATGTATTTTCTTCCAGGGTAAGAAAACCATGGGCAAAGCCGGGCGGAATCCATAGCATATTCTTCTTTTGCGCACTCAATTGGATTTTGAAGTGCTTGCCGAAGGTAGATTCAGATTTTCGCAAATCGACCACCACATCCAGCACAGAACCGTTGATAACACGAACCAGTTTACCCTGCTCCCATGGCGGACACTGATAATGCAGCCCACGCAACACGCCTTTACCCGAGAGCGACTGGTTATCCTGCAGAAAATCCATCCCCAGGCCCGATTCTTCAAATTTTATCTTATTCCAGCTTTCAAAAAAGTAGCCCCGCTTATCTTCAAATACCTGCGGTTGCACGACTACAAGGCCGTTAAATCCTGTTTTCGTAATCTTCATTTTTATTAATTTTCCGGCTAGTTACCCAAAGAGAACAATCTCCTCCAGAAGCCCTTTTTTGCAAGGAATGACTGTTCATCGTAATATCCGTATCCAGAGCCATACCCACCATAATAATATCCGTATGAATATCCTTTGTCGTATCCATAGCTTGAATACTCCTTGTCAACAGCATTAAGTACAACCGACAATTTCCTGATATGGTTTTCGGTAATCATACGGTTTACATTCTGTATAAACATACGCTTGGAGTAATTGGCTTTAAAGATGTAAATGGGGTAATCGGCCATAAGGATACTTTTCATACCATCGGTAACGATACCCACGGGGGGATTATCTACGATTACATAGTCATATTTACTTTTCAGGTAGTTAATCATTTCATCCATACGAGGTGTAAGTATCAGCTCGCTTGGGTTGGGAGGAACAGGTCCGGCGGTAATAAAGTCCAGGTTTTTCACCTTGGAGGGCTGAATACAGTCGTCAATCCTGTCGATATTGGAAAGAATGGTGCTCACTCCATTGATGTTGTCCACATTGAAACCCAGGTGTATTTTGGGCTTTCTCATGTCAAAGTCAATCACGATAACCTTTTTGTTGCTGAATGCCAGGATACCTGCCAGGTTCATGGCAAAGAAGGTTTTCCCCTCGCCCGATATGGTAGAGGTAACAGCCACCAGCTTGGATCCCGGTTCATTATCAATAAACTGCAGGTTGGTGCGTATGGCCCTCAATGCTTCTGCAATCAACGATTTTGGTTTTTTCAACACCAGCAATTGGTTGGTCGGTATTTCGCTCTTATACTTGGGAATAACACCGATAACAGGAGCATGGGTATACTTAAGAATATCGTGCAAAGAAGGAATTTCATTATAGAAAAGGTATTTGAGCAAAAACACTCCCAGCCCAAGGAAAATGGCTGCCAGTAAGCTGCTGGCATAAATACCGCGTGGCTTGGGAGAAATGGGTCGTACAGGTGTACGTGCACGCTCCAGAATTACGCTTTGCGATACATACCCGGCCTTTGAAATGGAATATTCGGCTTTTTTCTCTACCAACTGGTTATAAAACCGTTCGTTGATAGAATGCACACGCTGCAGCATACTGTATTCGATGAGGCTGTAGCGGCCGGTTTGCCTGAAGAGATAGTCTTCATAGCTTTCTATTTTACGGGTAAGTTCATCAATCCTGTTCTGAAGATTGTTTTTAAGCGTGGTAATACTCTCTACGAGCATCCGCTTCTGAATATCTATCTGGTAATTGAGTGATGCCACCTGCGCACTTCCGGGGGTTACCTCATAAAGTAAGCGCTCTCTTTCAAGTAATTGCTCCTGCAGGGTAAGCAGCATATTGGAAATATTGCCCCTAAACTCACTTCCGGCAAGTATGGCAATAAGGCGGTACACATCCAGTTCCACTTCATCCACCAGGCTTTGCTCTATTTCAGAAAAAATACTTTTCTCCAGTTGCAACATCACTATCTGGTTTTCAAAGTCAGCAATGCGCCCCTGCAAGGCAGGAAGGGGAGTTAGTGAAATCTCATCAATACCATGCTCTTTACGAAATTCCTCAAGTTCAATTTCTGAGTCGGAAAGCTTTTCAAAAAGTAAATCAAGCTGCTGGTCAATAAACTCCAGGATATTATTGGCACTCTCGGCCTTCTTTTCCAAATCGTATATACTGAATTCTTCAGCAATAATATTCACAATATCAGATGCCTTTTGGGCATTGGTACCCTGGTAACTTATCTGTATAGTTTTGGCCGCGGCATTCAGCACATTGATGCGAATATCTCGACTGTAAGCCGAGGCAATGGTTTCGGGATTGTTGAGGATAAAAAAGTATGAGTTTCGGCTGAAAACACTTTGCTGTTCCTTGATGATATTGAAGTTATGAATATCGATTACAATATCCATTTCGGGCAATGCATTGCGCCCGTTTACTTTTACCTCACGCTTTTGCAGCTGCCCCCTTTGGGTGAACGACAGCACAATATTTTCGGGGCTGACAAAGTCAACATAGATAGGAACACCATATAAAGAATTATCTCTTACAATGGCATCCACGGTGAAAGGGGCATTACGGTAAAGCTCAAAGTTCAGCACCCTGCCTTTGGAATAGTAGGACACATCCAGCGGGAGGCGCGAAAGAGCTCTTTGCAGAAAAACACTGGAGCGCATCAGCTCAATCTGCTTGGCCAGGTCGTCGTCGTAAATACTGGCGGTGGGAAGTATGCGGGTGGCCTGCGCCTGCGAGCCCATCTGCAAAATTGCAGAGGTTTGATATACAGGTGGTGTATAACGAAGATAGAGCCATGCACCTGTTACCGCAAGAATCACAAAAATTACAGGAAAGAGAATATTTCTTTTAGAGATATAAAGGAACAACTTTATATCGAGTTCATCATTGATGGATGATATTTTCTTTACGGACGGGTTAGTCATCGGATCATTTAAACAATGAATATACGATTAATGCGGTGGAGAGCAAAGTAAGATAAGGCCCTACGTTTTCCATGATCCGCTGGGGTACTCTTTCGCGGGGTTCCACGTAAATGATATCATTGGCCTGCAGCAGCATGTCTGCATTTCTGACTCCCTCAATGGTTGAGAGGTCAATCAGAAAGACCTGTGGGTTGTTCAAATCCCCGCGAATTACCTTTACCCTTGAGGCTCTCCCATCAGAGATACCCCCTGCCATGGCCAATGCCTCAAACAAATTTGTATTGGTATTTTCCAGGTACACTACCCTTGAGGTACCGCCTCTCCCACCAGGAAAGATTATTACCCGGTTGTTGGTAACTCTCAATTGTACAAAAGGCCGGTTGTAGTATTCAGTAAACTTCTCCTCCAAAAACCTTTCGGCTTCGCGCAAAGTCATGCCACTAAGCATTACCCTACCCAGCACAGGCATTTTTACCCTGCCGTCAAACTCAATCAAATAGTTATGTTCTCCTCGTGCCTGCTGTGTAAGTGGCGAAATGGGGTCAACAAGCCGTTCTGCGTCGTTGGTATAAAGACGAAAGTAGAGCTCGTCATTGGGTGCCAGGCGATATTCCTCCTGCACTTTTGCCACTTCTACCGAGGCATATTCAAAATCGCGGGGGGTACGCAGCATGCGCTCCGGGTTCAGAATCTGACAGGAGGACAGCAGCAGGGCGATAAAAACAACTGAAATTTTTTTCACGTAAAACACCTGTATATTTGCATGCAAAATTAACAAAAGCTTTGGTTTATATAGCGAAAAATGTGGGTTTTTAACAGCAAAAGAAATGAAATACAGGAGGTGAGGCTATTGTTGAAAAATGCATCTGTTAATACAAGGTCAAGCTGTGGGCGCAATGCGTTATCATAAACAGAGGAATCCGGCCGTCTTTTATATCGGAACATTTCCCCATCTTCATCCTGCAAACGACGAGCCCGCAGTAACACTTCTGCTTTGCTCCAGTAGCTCACGATACAGCCTGTCCATATCATTTACCAATCGTGTAAAATGAAATTTCTTCTCCACCTGCGACCATCCCCTGAGTGAGAACTGTTGCCGCATTTCATCATTCTCAGCCAGGAGCAGTAATTTATGCGCAAAATCAACGGGATTGTTTTTCTCTACCAGTAATGCCGTTTCATCGGGAACAACCACATTTTCAATACCTCCAACCCTGGTGGTAACAATGGGAGTGCCGGCAGCTTGTGCTTCGATGAGGCTTACAGGAGTACCTTCATTGAGTGATGTAAGTGCCACAATGTCAAGACCTGCGTTTACCATATCCATTTCCGTAATCCAGCTGGTAAAGGTAAGATGGGCTGAGCGGTTTTGCTCGGTGCCATTTACAAAATCCAGACCCAGGTCAATGGCCTTGTCCTTAATCAGTTCGCGGGATTCGCCATCGCCCACGATAAATGCCCTTATTTTTCGGTGGGTTAAGCCCTGCAATATTTTCAGCGATTCCAGGAACATGTTGTGGTTTTTTATGGGCACCAACCTGCCAATGATTCCAATGGCTATTTCGTCCTCTCTTATGTTGTAACGTTGTCTGAACTGCAACCTCTTTTCCTCCCTGTTTTCACGGAAACGACCTAAATCAAAACCCAGGGGGATAACACTCACTTTATCCTCCTGACAAATCTGATACCGGGTAGTGAGGTCGAATTTCTGGTTTTCACTGATGGCTATAATGCGGTTGGATTTCCTGGCAAGGTGGCGTTCTATAGTTTTATAAAAGGAAGTTTTCCATTGACTAAAGTAGGCATCAAAAACATGTCCGTGAAACGTGTGCACTACAACAGGAACCTTCATGCTGATAGCAGCATGCCGCCCCAGTGCGCCGGCTTTTGATGCGTGGGTATGCACGATATCGGGTTGAAAATCGCGAATGAGTTGCTTTATTCTACGAAAGGCATGGTAGTCTGATACCGGGGATATCTCCCTGAGCATTTCAGGAATTATCAAAGGCTCTACCCCAAGTCCGTTGACTATAAACTGAGAGTTTTTTTCACTGGGGTCGTTGGGGCCTCCCACCAGCAGGGTTTCATATTCACTTCCCAGGTACTTAGTCAGGTAAGCAGCATTATAGGTAGGTCCTCCGAGATTGAAACGATTTAGAATGCGTAGAATTTTTGGCATCAAACAACCTTTAATGATTTAGTCGAACTTTATCATGCAATAATACTGTTTTTTAATCAAACTGCAGAACTTTCCGCTGAATTTATTGATGATATTTTGCATACCAGTGCTGAAAAACTATCAGGCTCCACACCTGCGCATGTACCTCTCCCGGGCGGGAGGAAAAGAGTCTGCTTTTGAGTTCAGCAATTGCTGCGGGGTTAAAAATATTTTGCTCCTTTATGTACTCTTCATTGAGCCAATTATCCATGATACTGCTTTTTAGTTCGGAGCGAAACCATGACAGCAGGGGCACTTCAAAACCCTGCTTAGGCCTGTGGTATAACTCAGGTGGCAGCATTTGCCTGAATGTATCTTTGAGTATTTTTTTCCGTTGATATTT
The DNA here is from genome assembly GCA_007132395.1 of Bacteroidales bacterium. Taxonomy (GTDB): domain Bacteria; phylum Bacteroidota; class Bacteroidia; order Bacteroidales; family UBA7960; genus SKVR01. The sequence continues at coordinate 425 of SLOR01000193.1, read as the reverse complement.
GTCAATTTTGTAATGCCCGGGCAATGAAAACAACAGGTTTACTACCTCATGATCGAGGAAAGGCACCCTGACCTCAAGTGAGTTGGCCATTGACATTAAATCCACTTTCGTAAGCATATCATTGGGCAGCACAAGATGCATATCGTTGCGCAGCACATCATTGATATCTCCCTGTTCCTTTACAAACTTTGTCAGCTGCGATTTCCTCTCAAGGTATTCATCCTGTGAAACCGGGTTCAGTAGAAGAGAATCCGGGTAAGCTTCCCCTGCAAAGGATGCCCAGCGCCAGTATCTTTGTGCAGCAGGCAGGCTAACTCCTTTACCAAAGCGGTGCATCTGCCGGATTTTATTTCCCAGCCGGCTATGCCTCGACTGAGGCAAAAGACCCAAAACCGGATACAGATTTTTCAGAAGTTGTGCACTTA
>SLOR01000371.1 GCA_007132395.1 Bacteroidales bacterium | reverse complement strand
TGCTGGTGCTTTTGGCCATTGCATTTGCAGCACTCAGGCAAAAAATCACGTTGTGGAATTTGCTTTTTGGTTTTGTGAGTGGTCTGGTATTGCTTTTATCATTGTATGCCATTTTTCACAGTCTCTATATCATCCTGGGCTCTTATTACTCCGGCACGCAAGCCATGCTGGTGCGGTATAATCAGCCGGGCATACTGCTGGGGTTTGCCCTGGTGGGCGCAGCGGTTTCTGCAATATATTTCGCCGGTATAATGCGCGGACTAAAACTATGGCATGCTGGTGTCCTGCCGTTACTTGCCCTGGTGTTACTCGGATGGTCCGGTGAACTCAGCTGGATAAAGGCAGGTATTGCTCTGGCGGGATTTGTGTATCTGGCTCTTGCGCACCGTAAACCTATGGCTGTACTCGAACTCACATCGGGAGCACTGCTCATGTGGAGTATCCTGATGGTGGTGGTAAGTTTTCTGATGCCGGGTGGCAGTTATCTTTTTGTCTGGCCCCTGCTCTTCGGATTAATTCCTTTTGTGGCAGTTGCAGCCGGCCCCTTAAAAACCTACGATGGGTTCTATATCATCTTGCTGCTATGGGTAGCAGCCATCCCTGTGCTGGCATGGTTTCCTGAAATGATAAACCTGCTCATGTGGTCAATGGGGCTGCAGATGGCCGGCCTGATGATGGTGCTGCTGGGATTGATGATGCTGTTGCTGATACCTGTTATTTCTCTGATAACCCGTGTAAAACCATGGCTCATACCCGGGGTTTTGATGCTTGCCGGACTTGTGGTACTTTTAAACAACACCCTTGCATTGCAGTTTGATGCACGCCACCGTAAACCCAATTCCGTCGTACATGCCACACACCATAATTCGGGTGAAAGTTACTGGCTGCAATTCGCTCAGGAAACAGATGAATGGACAGAGCAATTCCTCGGCATCAGCCCCGATACCGTTGCGAGGGATAAATTCTATCCTCACCTTACCGGTACTTTCCTGGCAAGTAAGACCACAAGCCCGGGCTTGTCTGCCCCTGAGATTTCAGTGCTTAGAGATACAATTCTGCAGGGTGAAAGGGTGCTGGAGTTGCATGTGCTGGCCAGCCCGGAGGTATCTGAACTGAACTTCTATTTCAGGGCAGAAGAGCACGATATTGCCATCAGGGTAGGGGATACCGGAAAAAACATATTGAACAACCTGGCCAATACCAGCTGGAAGCGATTTTTTTACTATGCCCCGCCTGAGGAAGGGGTAACCTTAATTTTGTATACCAGCCCGGAGCTGCCCCTGGAAATGCAACTAATGGCTATGGATTACTCGGGAATACCCGATGATGTAAGTTTCATTGAACGACCACCCCATATGATGAATGGAGGCGACAGATCACTGCTGGTACTTTATCAGCAATTTGAGTAAATGACTGGAAATGAAAAAAGGAGGAAATGAAAAAAGGTTGTATCGTAATGATACAACCTTTTTTTGCTTAGTCGGGGTGAGAAGACTCGAACTTCCGACCCCTTGCACCCCATGCAAGTGCGCTAGCCAACTGCGCCACACCCCGATTTTGCTCTGCAAAAGTAATGCATTTTTTAGAACTACAAAATATGCAGGTGAATTTTTTTTACCCTTATTATTTTTCTGTAAGGATTTGGGTAAAATAAGTTGCTGACTATCAGAGAATCTCTTTGTAAGATAAAAATGCAGCTATGTCTATAATAAGGGAAACATGTTGTTGTTGTAGGTGTTTATACTAATACAAGTTTGTGGAATATCCTTATTGTGCAAACTGTCGATAATACATAATTTTATGCAATTCAATATATGTAAAAAATCGACAAAGTATCCGGCAACTAATTTTCATACAATGAAAAAGCGATTCATAATAGTATTTACCCTTACATTGGTATTGAGTTTTTTCTCCTTAATGGCTCAAACCCATATGGAAAGAAAAAACCAACCCCGGTTAAATTACAGAAGTTTTCTTATACCCGGGCCCCAGGTTGAGTTAGGTCTTTACGTGGGTGCAGCCAATGCTATGACGGATATAGGAGCCAGCAGTTACCAGCAGCAGGCTTCCATGTTTGATGTGTATTCCCGGGGTATGTCTCCATCGGTGGCTGTATATACACGTTATAAACCCAACGAAAGGCTGGGGTTGCGCGCCAATTTGAGTGCCAGTATGATACGGGGAAATGATCGCTGGTCGCCCGAGATTGAAGTAGTAAACCGAGGGAAATCTTTTACTAATAATATTTACGAACTGGCTCTAGTGGGAGAATATTACCTGCCCAAGGGGTTTAAAAAACCCAAACAGGATTTTCGTTTTAACTGGCTGGATTTTTATGTTTTTGCCGGAGCGGCCGGCTTCTATCATGATCCCATGGTCTTTGGGCCCATCATCGATGAATATGACAGAAAACTTCTGGAAAGTGATGATGTAGTGAAAAATTTCCAGTTTGCCATCCCTATGGGATTAGGCCTGAAGTGGAATATTGCCAGCGAATGGACCATTGGGCTGGACTTTAACTTCCGTTATACATTCTTTGATTACCTTGACGGATTCCGAAGGCCTTATAGCGATCGCAATGATTTTTATTTTACCACAGGGATTAGTATCGGATATATTTTTGAAAACAACAGCCGGAATACCAACCGGATGATTACCCGTAAGGTATTTTCAGGAAAAGGCAATAAAACGCCTCCCATTCGCAATTAAGCCTTGCGAAATTAAAAGAAAGAAAAGGTTAAAGTTTGCCACAAAGCCTGCTGCTGTATCAGTCGCAGGCTTTTGCTTTCCAAATGGTATCACCGGTACCTTTTTCCTGCGCCAGTTTTCTTGCCAGAACAAAAAAGTAATCGGATAATCTGTTGATGTATTGCAGTACATTGGGTTGAACCTCCACCTGTGCAGACAGGCTGATGATGATACGTTCTGCTCTGCGGCAAATACAACGAGCCACGTGTGCATAAGATGATTCGAGGTTTCCTCCGGGCAAAATAAAATGACTGAGTTCAGGCAGCTCTGCATTCATTTTGTCAATTTCCTCTTCCAGCAGTTTAATGTCGGCCTGGCTCAGGCAGGGTAGTTTAATCTGTGTTTGCTCCGGGTCTTTGGCAAGGAGCGATTCGGCGATAAAAAGACATTCCTGTATTTTCAGTAATACCTCTCTGTGGTGAGGGGCAATATCGTGGTCCCTGATTAATCCCACAAAAGCATTGAGCTCATCGATAGTTCCATAGGCCTCAATTCTTATATGATTTTTGGGTACCCGGGTACCTCCTATGAGGGAGGTTTCGCCCTTATCGCCCGTTTTGGTGTATATTTTCCATTTCTCCATTTCTGATAATCATCTCTAAAGTAAAAAACAGCCTTGTTTATTGCAGAATTGCAAATACTCTTCTGCTAAAGGCTGGGTTGTGCAATGTGTTTCTTTATAGTAGTGGGATTGGGATTGATCACATCTGATTCCACTTCGCCGTCCAGCAAACGGATAACCCTGTGTGCATGCAGGGCAATATCCTCTTCGTGGGTAACCAGAATGATGGTGTTTCCTGCCTTATGAATTTCCTGAAAAAGGCCCATGATTTCTATGGAAGTTTTGCTGTCGAGGTTTCCTGTGGGTTCGTCGGCAAGGATGATAGAGGGATTGTTGACCAATGCCCTTGCTATAGCCACCCTTTGGCGCTGTCCTCCTGAAAGTTCGTTGGGTTGATGGTGGGTTCTGTCGCTAAGGCCTACCTGGTCCAGTACTTTGTGGGCCTGCTCGGAACGGTTGGCTTTGCCCACCCCGGAGTAAATCAGGGGCAAGGCGACATTGTCAAGCGCCGTGGAGCGGGGCAACAGGTTAAAGGTTTGAAATACAAAGCCGATCTCCTTGTTTCGGATTTCTGCCAGCTCATTGTCAACCATCTTGCTTACATCCTTGTTGTTCAGGTAATAACTTCCCGATGTAGGGCTGTCCAGGCAGCCCAGTATATTCATCAGGGTAGATTTTCCCGAGCCGGAGGGTCCCATTAATGCCACATATTCATTTTCGTAAATGGACAGGGAGACTGCTCGCAGTGCGCGCACTACTTCTGAACCAACCGTATAATGCTTGGTTAATGCCTCCAGTTTTATAAGTTCCTGTTTTGTCATGATTAAGAGTGTGTCAACGCTGTTAAATACAAATGTTATGGCTCCAAAGTTAATAAATGTAATCGTGATTAAAATTTTATACAAAAATTCTCTTTAGAGAGCCGTGTGTCAAAAAATACCATGCCTGTATGAAACAGGTCAAGACTGAGCGTTACAAGGGGACTTGCAGTAATATCCCTCCAGGCACGCAGCATGGAGTTGGACCACCTGATATCATCCACGATAATAACACTTCCTTTATGTATATGTTTTGTGAGCAGGGAAAAATATTCCAAAACTTTTTCTCCTTTATGATTGCCATCAATAAAAACCATGTCATAGTAATTTCCCGCAACAATATCTTCCAGCACATTGTCGAAGTTACCCCTGAACAGGGTAATGCCGGGAAAGTTGTGCCGCCTGAAATAGTCCTTTGCATAGGTAGCGATGGGTTCGGCTCCTTCAATGGTATGTATGCGTGCTGCCGTGTTGGCAAGGCTCATGTACGAAGTGGTAACTCCGAGACTGGTACCCAGCTCCAGGATGTTGCCATAGCCAAAATATCGCACCATTCGGTAATACAACCTGCAGTAGCTTGGTTTCTGCAGTGAGGTGCGGGCGATATGTCTGATTTCTACCTGTTTGGCAGGGTTGTGCCCGGGCAGGGCCCTCAGGCGGCTTCCCGCGCCAGGGTCGGGGTAGGAAATTACGGTATGGTCTTTTCGGAGATTTTTCCTGTGTGTTTCGGGTATTATGAAAGCAGCTTCATTTCTGTCTGCATACAAGCATTGGTCCAGGAATTTGTATAGAAAGGGGCTATGGGTGCCATGCCGGCTTTTGGCACGAAGTCGCCATGGTAAGTATTCTTTTGCCGGTAAAAAGATTTTCATAATCCGGTATTTGGGTATGATTGTAATTATCCTGCAAATTTAAGGAATATACCATGCCATGAATCTGAAAACGGGATAGGCTTGCGGCAGTACTGTTTTGTGTTTTAGTCGTTGGGTGGAATAAGTTTATACAAACAATTGCAAAATAACAATAAAACCATCTTAAATTGATGTAAAATTATTAAATTGTAGAAAGTGATGTTGGAAAGTTTAAAATACAATTGCATATGACGAATTTCTTTTTCAAAGGTAATACATCATTGTTTTCCGTATGGATATTCCTGATTTTGGCAGGGCTTCAGGCAGCAGGGCAGGGGAGAGAGTTTACCCGGTCGAACTTTCCTGATGACAGAGAGGCATTTCAGGGAGTGATGCAGGAACTTTCTTATGGAGATTACTATTATGACATTCAATGGCCCAATTACCCCCAAGCCCTTTATCACTATCGGAAAGCGATGGACTTTAATCCCGACAATGCCAGGTTGAATTACAGGGTGGGGGTGTGTTATCTGAATTCAGTAAATTCAAACAAAGCACCGGAATATTTAAAGCGGGCTATTGAGCTTGGGATTGAAGAAGTGGATGTTTATTATCAGTTGGGCAAAGCGTACCAGCAAAATTACCGTTTTGAGGAGGCTATTGAGCAGTTTAACCACTATATGGAGCGGGCCGGAGAGAAAGGAAGGACAAATGCTGAGCGGCGTATTGCAGGGTGTTACAACGCTATGGAGTTGATGAAGTATCCTGTTGAGGTGGTTATAGAAAATGCAGGAGAGCAAATCAATAGTGCCTATGATGATTATCGCCCGTTGCTGTCTCCAGATGGTAGCACCCTTTATTTTACCAGTCGCAGGCCATTGAGGGATAATGCTGCCACCGATTATCTAGACAGAAAATATTATGAAAATGTTTTTGTAAGCCCTGAAGAAGGGAGCACGTGGGCGGAGGCAAAACCTGTTGAAGGTAAAATTAATACTTCAGGCCATGAGTCTGCAGTAGGTGTATGGCCCGATGGCCGGCATCTGCTTATTTACAGAGGGGACAAAAGTCGTGATGTATACAAAAGCACGTGGTACAATCGGGAATGGACCCGTCTCCGGAAATTGCCACGAGAGCTGAGAAGTCCGGGAAGCAAGGAGACCAGTATCGTGTTTACCAGCGACGGCAGGAGAGTATTTTTTATCAGCGACCGTGATGGTGGAGTGGGAGGGAAGGATATCTGGACTTCTATAATGAACAGCAATGGGCGGTGGGGTGAGGCTACCAACCTGGGGTCGCATATAAATACACCCTTAGACGAAGAAGGATTGTACCTGGCGCCCGATAATGTTACGCTTTACTTCAGCTCACAGGGTCATAATTCCATGGGTGGTTTTGATGTGTTCAAAACCGTTTTCCGGGCCGGTATGTGGTCGAAACCGGAAAACCTGGGCTATCCTGTAAATACACCCCACGATGATTTGTTTTTTGTAATGTCTCCTTCCGGTGATGAGGCCTGGTATACGTCCATGAGGCCGGGTGGAAATGGAGGTTTTGATATTTACAGGATTACTTTTGCGGGGGAAGAAAAATAGCAGCAAGAAGAGGTTGTTTTCTCAGAAGCTTAATGCTAAATGGACGCTGAGCCCGTTGAAACGTCTGTTGAATATCAATCAGATTATTGCTTCTACGGGCTCAGCCTTCGGTTGTTAAGAAGCTTTATAGAAAGCCTCTTTGTTGCTCTGGTTATGAGATGGAGATTTGTCTCGGGGGTTTTTGTTTAGCTTCCTCGCGTTTGGGGATGTCGATATGTAACACGCCCTCTTTGTAGTTGGCTTTGATTTTATCGGCTTCCACGCTCTCAGGAAGAGTAAAAGTTCTTTGGAAGCTGGCGTAAGAAAACTCCCTTCTCATGAACTTGCCGTCCTTTTCTTCTTCGTGTTTAAATTCTTTTTCAGAAGAAATGGTGAGCACGTTGTTGTCCAAATCCAGTTTGAAATCTTTTTTCTCCAACCCGGGTGCTGCTACTTCAATTTTGAAACTTTCCGGGGTCTCCAGTACGTTTACCGCGGGCATGGTAAGGTTGGTACGATCTTCAAACAAGCTGGTGTTGTAATCTTTGCCGAAGAATTCGTCAAATAAGCCCGGCATATTAAATCTGCTTCTTAATGTAGGTAACATGGCTTGGTCCTCCTTTATTTTTAAGTTAAACATGTTTTTGTTGTGATTTATTTTGATTTTATCGTTTCCAGTCTGCCAAAATCAAAACCCATACCATGGCAAAAAATATAACAAAAAGACGGTATTGTGAATGCCAAAATGGCTTAATTGCTTGCATGTAATGTCAAAATGGCTGTTTTTGGATGTTCTGCAGTTAAGCCAAAACAAATCATCAAAAAGGCACGGAGGGCACAGAAGTGTTATTACACTAAATATATTTAGCTGTGGCTCATCCCCAACCTTTCTCTACAAGTAAGGAAGGGTGATTCGGCAGCAGAAGCAAGGGCTTTAAAATTTAACATCATGTTTCTGTATTTTGGGTAGCTGCATACTATTTTTAAAATCAATACCGGAAAGAAAACATTTGTGCCCTCCGTGCCTTTGTGGTGAAAAGATCCACTGAATCAAGTTTGCGAATAATCATAATTCTGTTTAATGATTATCCGCAATTTTACAAGTGGTATGTTTTGTCTAAATGGGGCTAAATCCCTTGGTTTGGTGCAACATCTTATCCGTTGGCTACAGCCAACGGCAATGGATACTGGAATTGCTTCTATCCATTGCCGTCAGTTTTAACTGACGGATTTGATAGTCTTAAAGACAAGTGGGCTTTAGCCCCATTTTTTATTCTGGCAAGGTTGCGAATAATAATAATTCTGCTTATACCCGATACCCTTTTGTGGCATTTTATTGTATTTTCGTAAACAAATCCATCGGGTTCGATGTTATCAAAACCATATTTTGTCTAACTTTATCGTATAAGGAATTATCTGATGCCGGTTTGTCCGGGTTTTTTTTGAAAACTATTTAGCGCATGACCACTGGACTATTTCTGTTGATTTTATTGATGGTGGCCGCCCTGGCCCCGTTTTTACGAAAATATTTAAAACATCAAGCCGGCTGGATTTATGCCCTTTGGCCCTTCGCCGGTTTTCTTTATTATCTGAGTCTGCTGCCGGCCATAAATCAGGACCTGATTTTTACGGAATCCTATACCTGGCTTCCTGTACTGGGAATCGATTTCAGCTTCTATGTCGATGGGTTCAGTGTTTTGTTCAGCCTGCTGGTGCTGGGCATTGGTACTTTTATCCTGGTGTATGCCGGGTATTACATGCGGCCTTACCCCATGAAAGGACGTTTTCTGGGATATCTGCTGCTTTTTATGACCGCCATGCAGGGCATTGTGGTTTCCGGCAACCTTATTACTCTCTTTGTTTTCTGGGAACTTACCAGTATCAGTTCTTATCTGCTTATTGGCTACTTTCACGAAAAACCCGAAGCGCGTGCTTCTGCTTTGCAGGCATTACTGATTACGGGTTTTGGCGGACTGGCACTGCTGGGTGGCTTCGTGCTGCTGGCTATTCCTTACGAATCGTATGATCTGGCCTATATCTTATCGAATCCTGATCTTATCAAGGACAGCAACCTATATTTGCCTGCTTTTATCCTCATCGTTATAGGAGCCTTTACCAAATCGGCACAGTTTCCGTTTCACTTCTGGTTGCCCGGTGCCATGACGGCGCCTTCACCCGTGAGTGCCTACCTGCATTCTGCTACCATGGTAAAAGCCGGTGTGTTCCTGCTTGCCCGTATGAATCCTGTGCTGGGAGGCACCGAACTCTGGAGTTATACCTTAACCATTTTCGGGGTTACCACCATGTTCGTGGGTGCCTGGCTCAGCATTACCCAAACCGACCTGAAACGCATCCTGGCCTATACCACCGTAAGCGCACTGGGAACCCTGGTATTACTTATCGGTACAGGAACGGAATATGCCATTAATGCGGCCATTATCTTTTTACTGGTACATGCGCTTTACAAAGGAACTCTGTTTATGATGGCCGGTACAATTGAAAAGAAAACCGGCACACGCGACAT
>SLOR01000047.1 GCA_007132395.1 Bacteroidales bacterium | reverse complement strand
TTTTCGTTGGGGTCGTAGGCATCATACAATTCATACACCACCTTTTCCTTTTGCCCGTCGCGGGATCCTTCCACCGCAATACGCATTACGGTAAAGTCCTCTTCTTCGGGTGATAGCTTCCAGTCGTTGATAAGTATTTTGCTGGTAAAGTCAATGGGCCGGATGGCGGTATTGTTGATAGTAATAGGATCTTTATCAAAAAATCCGGCGGTTTGCAATGCCTGCACCAGGTGAATATGGCCCGGGTAGCGCAGGGTCTTTTCCTTCATGTTGGGGATATGAGAAAGGTTTTCGAGCAGCGAACGCAGGCCGTCGGTAAAAAAGGCTTCCAGGGTGCCCACCTTATCGAAGTGCAGCAGCTCTGGCTCACTCATGGCGGGTTTCATCATGGATTGTCCTTTTTCCACATAGCGGGCCGGACGGGTATATTCCTCAATTACATCAATGGGCGAAAACGGGGCTTTGTAGTAAAAGGGATAGATTTTTACTTTGGGCAAACCTCCTACCACATACTCCAGGCTGTCAATATCCATTTGCTCGTTCAGGTAACCTGCTATCAGGTTGGGCATTCCCGGCGCCACGCCACAATCCGTAATGGCGGTAACCCCTTTACGTGCGGCCAGCGCATTGAGGTCCATAAAATCTTCGGGCATAAAAGAGATATCCACCACGTTTTTCCCGGCCTCAATCACTGTGCGCACCACATCATAACCCATAAAACCAGGCACGGCAGAGATTACCAGGTCGAAAGAGGCCACCAGCCGGACAATTGTTTCCTCTTCCATAAGGTTTGCCCGTATGGTTTCTATGCCGTAGTTTTCATGAAGAAACTTCAGTGATGCTTCGTCTATATCGGCCGAACACACATGGTGCTTTTTTGAAAGGTCAATGGCAATGGCTTTTCCTACCATTCCGGCACCCAGTACAATTATTTTGCTCATAGCTTACTTTGGAGTTTGGTTGTGTATAATAAAAGTTGAATTTTACGGTTGTGATATGAGAACTTTACAGGCAAAATCTCCGTATAATACCGTAGTTTTACTGTTTACCAATTGCTTGCAGGTTTCTAAATTAGCAAAATTGTTTCACCCCTGCTTCAGGCAAGGCAAAAAAATAACAAAATACGTATTTTTGCACACCTCACAAGGTTTTTGCACGAAGATCAGGGCAAAACCCGGCTGAATAAACCTGCAATGCCTGCACCCCGTTACTCAGAATTTTTTATTGATCCCAGCATCGAATACCTATGCAACTAAACAACCCCAATTCAGATATTTTTTCCCGTCGGAAAACCCCAATAATATTGTTTGTTGTGCTCATAGGCCTGCTTTTCCTTATGCGCCTTTTCTACCTGCAGGTGGTAGATCACCGCTATAAGATTTTTGCCAGCAGCAATGTGCAGCGCATCATTACCGACTACCCTGCCCGGGGGCTGGTTTACGACCGCAACGGGGAATTGCTGGTATATAACGAACCCTATTACGACCTGATGGTGGTGCCCCGTCAGGTGAGAGATATCGATACACTTGAATTCATCAGTCTGTTGGGTATTACCCGCGAGCAGTTTGAAACACGCATGCAGGCAGCCACCCGCTACAGTCGCTTCAAGGGTTCTATTTTCGAGCGTCAGATTTCCAAAGGCGAATATGCTGCCATGCAGGAGAAACTTTTCCGTTTTCCCGGCTTTTACGTGCAGCCCCGTACCCTGCGCAAATACCCCCACCCCATCGCTGCCCACTCCATGGGTTATGTGGGTGAAGCAGGCCCTTCACTCATTGAAAACGACCCTTACTACCGTCCGGGCGACTATGTTGGCATTTCGGGTATTGAAAAGCATTACGAGGATGTACTCAGAGGCACCAAAGGAACACGCATTGTAATGGTTGATGCACTGAACCGCGATATTGGTTCCTTCCAGGACGGGCGTTACGACACACTTGCCGTGGCTGGCACCGACCTCTACTCATCGCTGGATGTGCAATTGCAGATTTACGGCGAAAAACTTTTTCAGAATAAGAGGGGCAGCATTGTGGCCATTGAACCTTCAACAGGAGAAATCCTTGCCCTGGTAACCGCACCGGGCTACGATCCCAACCTGCTGGTGGGCCGGGTAAGATCGGCCAATTACCGCATGCTGCAAAACGATACCCTGAAACCGCTTTTTAACAGGGCGCTAATGGCCAACTATCCTCCGGGTTCAGTGTTTAAAGTGGCCAATTTTCTCGTGGGATTGCAGGAAGGCGGCATCACAAACCGCACACGCTACTCCTGCCCGGGCTTTTATCGCAGCGGAGGCATTACCGTACGTTGCCGCACCCACCCTCAGCCCGTGGACGCCTTGCTGGCCATACAGTATAGCTGCAATACCTTTTCATGTATCCAGTTTCGCAACACCCTGGAACTGCCCAAATTCGACAACATGCAGCATGCCCTGGGCACCTGGCGTGAACATATCCTCAGCCTGGGCTTTGGCCGTACTTTCAACAGCGACTTGCCCCACGAGCTTCCCGGACTTATCGGCAGCCCGGATTATTACGATCGCATCTACGGGCCGCGCGGATGGCGTGCTCTCACGATAATTTCCCTTGCCATCGGTCAGGGGGAAATCGGCACTACCCCCATACAGTTGGCCAACCTGGCCGCCATTGTTGCCAACAGGGGCTACTTTTACACTCCCCACATTATTAAAGCCATCGGCGCTCCCGAAAACCTGAACCCTGATTACCTCCAACGGCACCAAACCACCATCGATTCGGTACATTTTGAAACCATGGTGGAAGCCATGTTCGAAACCGTGGAAGCGGGAACAGGGAGATTCTCGAGAATACCCGGCATTACCATGGGAGGCAAAACCGGCACCGTACAAAATCCCCATGGCGAAAATCATTCGGCATTTATTGCCTTTGCACCTGTTGAGAACCCGCAGATTGCCATTTCGGTAATTGTGGAAAACGCAGGCGGAGGAGCCGCATGGGCCGCCCCCATTGCCAGCCTGATGATTGAAAAATACCTTACACGCGAAGTGAAGAGGGCATGGTTTGAACAACGCATCCTCGAAGCTTCCTTTTTGACATTTTAAGTATACAGTAACGCATGAGACCTCAATTTAACTTTTTCAAAAATATAGATAAGCTCACCGTCTTCATTTACCTTGCACTTATTTTTATCGGGTGGATAAGTATTTATGCTGCTGAATACAAAGAGTATCACCACAGCATGTTTGATTTCAGCCAAAGCTACGGCAAGCAGTTTGTATGGATTGTTACCGCCCTGGTAATTGGCACGGTAATACTCACCATTGACGTGAAGGCATTTCCGGCCTTTGCCTATATAATATTCGGGCTTTCCATTGTAAGCCTCATTGGCGTACTCATTTTTGGCACCACGGTAAATGCCTCCAAATCATGGTTTCACATAGGTGGGGTTGCCATTCAGCCGGCAGAGTTTGTTAAGTTTACCACTTCCCTGGCCCTGGCCCGTTTAATCTACGAAACCAAGTCGCGTTCGCGCAATTTTAAAGCCATTATTAAGCCTGCACTGCTTGTGGCCATACCGGTACTGCTGATTTTCGCCCAGAACGACACGGGCACAGCACTTGTTTTTGCCGCCTTCGTGGTGATATTTTATCGTGAAGGATTCATCCCCGGATGGATGCTTATACTGGGTGTTTTTGCCGTTTTCCTCTTTGTGCTTACCCTTATATTCAACGAATTTTATATCATTGGAGCGCTCTCGGGCCTGTTTGTGATTGCAGCCATTTTCCTGCGCAAGAAACCGGCCATGATTCGCCAGATGTTTTTGCTGCTGATAATTGTAAATGCTTATGTGTACAGCGTGGATTATGTGTACGATGAAGTGCTGCAGCAGCACCAGCGACTGAGAATCGCCGTACTCATTGACGAAACAGTTGACCTGAGAGGCGCAGGCTATAACCTGCACCAGTCAAAAATCGCCATTGGCTCAGGGGGTGTTTGGGGAAAAGGATTTTTGCAGGGCACACAAACCAAGTTTAATTTCGTACCCGAGCAGGGCACCGACTTTATCTTCTGTACCATTGGTGAAGAATGGGGTTTTATGGGTAGCTTTGTGGTGGTAGGATTATTTATATTTTTACTGATACGATTGATTTTGCTGGCCGAAAGGCAAAGATCTGTTTTTAGCCGTATTTTTGGCTACAGCCTGGCATCTATAATATTCTTTCACTTTCTGGTAAATATCGGCATGACCATCGGGCTGGTTCCGGTAATAGGAATCCCCCTGCCATTTATCAGTTATGGCGGGTCTTCCCTTTGGGCCTTCAGTATGTTTTTATTTACCTTTTTAAAACTCGACTCCAAAAGGCTGGAGTTATTATAACACCAAACAACCTCGTAAACTATGCAGATAGCCTTATTCGGACGACCCTTCAACCGGGATTTTTTTCCTGTCATTGAAAAGATGATACGAATACTGGAGCCCGGCACCGATACCTTTTATGTGCATCACAGCTTTTACGCCTTTCTCAAAGAAGGACTTAGCTTTGGCAAACCCTTGGAAGTATTCAGGGAGCACAGCCAGATTCCTACGGGTTGTTTTTGCATGCTGAGTATCGGTGGCGACGGAACCCTGCTGGACACCCTGCCCTACATCCGCAGCTCAGGCATACCCGTAATGGGCATCAACACCGGCAGACTGGGGTTTTTGTCGGCCGTGTCAACCGAGGAAATGGAATTTGCCATCCGTGCACTGCTGGAAAAAAACTTTACCCTCGACCAGCGTTCTTTAATTAAACTGGAAAGCGGCGAAGAAAAACTATTTGATACTTTTCCTTACGCATTGAACGAACTCACTATCCTCAAAAGGGACAACACCACCATGATTTCCATCAGTGCCTGCGTAAACGGCAATTATCTTAACACGTATTGGGCCGACGGATTGCTTGTGGCCACACCCACGGGCTCTACAGGCTACTCCCTCAGTTGCGGGGGACCGATAATTTCGCCCGACTCAGAAAATTTCATCATTACCCCTATTGCCTCGCACAACCTCACGGTGAGGCCCATTGTTATTAAAGACGATTCGGTAATAAAACTCAGGGTTGAAGGAAGGGTAAAAAGCCACTTGATTCTTATGGACTCCCGCTCCATACCCCTTGAAAACCCCATCGACCTGTATATTAAGAAAGCCGATTTTAAAATCAACCTCATCTGCCCCGGGGAAAAAGATTTTTTTCAAAATATCCGCAACAAACTGGCATGGGGGTTTGATAAAAGAAACTAAACAAAAACATATATTAATTCAATGTCTTGGGAACAAAAGACCAATTCAGAATTTTAACTAAATTTGCAACTTAATTAACGGAGGCGTAAGCATATTTTTTGTATATACCAGCATTGTATAAGGTAAATCCGTAATCATTCATCAAAGGAATCATTTCATGAAGCACCTCCTTGTTTTCCTCTTCCTTTTCATCACCCTGGCGGGCGAATCCTTTTCGCAGCGCTGGACAAGGGAAAGACATCACCTTTACCTCGGCCTTGGTGGCTCAGGCTTCATGGGAGAATTGGGGGGTGCCGACCAGGTGGGCACCCAGGGCATGCGGGATTTTGATTTTGCGGCAGTAAAACCTGCCGGAGCCCTTGGATACCGATATATGCTGATGGAAAATCTTGGGCTTAAGGCCAATTTAACCTTCGGCTATGTATCAGGTGATGACAAAAACACCGACGAAGCCTTCCGCAACAACAGGAATATTCACTTTCGTTCACCTATCCTCGAACTATCGCCACAACTGCAGTTTACGTTCTATTCAATGCAAAAGCAAGGGGCACGTTATACCCGTCTTACAGGGGTGCGTGGCAGAGGCGACATTAATATTTCTGCACACTTTTTTGCCGGTATAGCAGCCTTTTACTTCAACCCCCAGGGATATTTCGAACCCGGCAGTTACAATGGCAGTATAGAGCCTGAATTTCTGCCCTCCGCCGGGTGGTACAATTTGCGCCCCCTGCGTACCGAAGGCCAGGGGTTTTTCCCCACCCGCAGCAAATACCTGCCGGTGGCATTTGCCATCCCCTTTGGCATTGGTGCCATTTTACAGATTAACCGCGATATTTCCATCGGCTTCGAGTACGGTTTTCGCAAAACCTTTACCGATTATATTGACGATGTGAGTACCACCTACGTAGATCCTGCCATATTCAGCGAAATGTTTACCGACCCGGCAAAAATTGCACTGGCAGAGTATTTTGCCAATCCTACCCTCAACAACCTGAGCGAAAATGTTACAAGCCCAGGCCAGCAAAGGGGAAATCCCTACAATGCAGATGCATATATGTTCAGCTTTATCACCGTGTATTACAAGCTGCCACAGGTAAGACGCCCCTATGGTGTTCCACGCTTTTAGCGACTAACACGGGGAAAACATTCCTTTTGGCTGCGTGAAATAATATCGGAGCTGTAATTGCGTTTTCTAAATCAAGTATTGTAGTGATTTTTAAAAAACAACAACCCGGCAAAAACAAGTAAAGCCATAAACTGCACCACTCCAATGAACCTGAAATATAACCGGAGCACTATTTCTTTTAATTTTTTTCTTCGTTTTTCCTTCGTGTTTTCGATCCTTGCCACTACCCTTGTTAAGGTGGAGGCACAGCGACACGAGTTTGGCTTTTTCTTCGGAGGGTCATATTATATTGGTGATTTGAACCCTACCCGGCAGTTTGCCATGACCCGCATAGCCGTGGGCGGGCTATACAGGTACAATATTAACGAACATTTAGCCTTACGAGCCAACGGCTTCTGGGGCACCGTGGCTGGCGATGACGCGGTGGTGCAATACAACACCAACCGTAACCTGCATTTTCGTACCAACGTGATGGAATTATCGGGCCAGGCCGAGGTAAATTTCCTGAGGTTCACTCCCGGCGACCTGGAAACACCTTATACTCCCTATATTTTTGCAGGAGGAGGAGTATTCCGCTTTAACCCCCAAGCCGAAATCGACGGTCAGTGGTACGACCTTAAGCCCCTTAACACCGAAGGTCAAGGCTCCGAATTATATCCCGACAGGAAACCCTATTCTTTAAATTCGCACAACTTTCTTTTTGGCATAGGATACAAGTTTAATATAACCCGACAATTTACCGGTGCCCTGGAATGGGGAATGCGACGTACGGGAACCGATTACCTGGACGACGTGAGCACCACCTACCCCGACCCGGACGTCTTTATGGGCGATACACGGGCCCTGGAGCTTTACGACAGAAGCCTGGAGAACAGGGGAGAAAACATTGGATTTCAAAGAGGAAACCCCAATACCAACGACTGGTATTCATTTGCAGGAATAGTACTTACTTTCAGAATAAAAAATTTCAGCAGGCACCGATGCCCGGCTTACAATTAAATTTTCACAATCTTAGGGCATTTTCTTTTATTATTGAAAACATTTTGAGAAATTTGTGCCTATTTTTCTACAGGAGCAACTGAATAACCGATAATGGATTTCAAACAAAATATCAACAAAAATAAATTGCCCAAACATATCGCCATCATTATGGATGGCAACGGCCGGTGGGCTAAGCAGAGAGGGAAAGAAAGAGTATTCGGCCACGAAAACGGAATTCAGGCCGTAAGGGAAACAGTAGAAGCCGCCGGAGAAATCGGTGTTCCCAACCTTACCTTTTACGCTTTTTCTACCGAAAACTGGTGCCGACCCAAAAAAGAAGTAGACACGCTTATGGAGTTGCTGGTTAGTGCCATCAAGAATGAAACACCCGAGTTGCTGGAAAAAGGAGTAAAACTATCGGCCATAGGCGATATGGATTCACTGCCCAAAAGTTGCCTGGAAGAACTCAATGAAGCCATTGATATTACCAAAAACAATACAAAGCTTAATGTTACCGTGGCCCTGAGCTACAGCTCACAGTGGGAAATTCTCAATGCCGTGAAGCAAATAGCCCAACAAGTAAAAGAAGGAACAATAGAACCCGAAGATATTGACAAAAAACTTTTTACAAACTATTTACAAACCCATGATGTACCGGACCCCGACCTGCTCATCCGTACCAGCGGCGAACTGCGCATCAGCAATTTTCTTTTATGGCAGATAGCCTACAGCGAATTGTATTTTACCCCCGTATTATGGCCCGATTTCAGGAAAAAACATTTCTACCAGGCCATACTCGACTACCAGAGACGTGAACGCAGGTTCGGCAAAACCTGATAGCATTTATAAGCATTGAAAAACAAACAAACTCACATACTTTCAAAAAAACACATCACTTATAATGACAAAATTATTTTTTGCATTTTCACTAAGCCTGCTCCTGCTTGTGGCTCATTCTTTCAGCTGGGCCCAAACAGTTCTTACCGGCGACCAAATCAACATAGACTATAACAGCCCCCGCGAATATGTTATTGGGGGGATTTCAGTAACGGGTGTTAATTACATGGACCACAACGTAATCGTTATGGTTAGTCAGCTCAATGTGGGCGACCCTATTGTTGTACCCGGCGAAGATATTGCAAAGGCCATTGAAAACCTTTGGGCACAGGGATTTTTCACCGATGTATCCATCGCGGTAACCTCTATCCAGGACAATCAGATTTTCCTGGATATAGAGCTGAAAGAGAGACCACGCCTTACACGTTTCGAGTTTGAAGGGGCAAGAAGATCCGATGTTACCAAGCTAACCGAAAAACTCAACCTGGTAAGAGGCGATGTAGTAACCGAGAACCTGCTCTTCAGGGCCAAATCCATTATAGAAGATTATTATATCGATAAAGGATATCTAAAACCTGAAATACAAATTACACAGGTACCCGATACCGTGAGAACCAATAGCATTATGCTGGAATTTGACGTGGACCGCGGTGAGCGTACACGCATCAGCGAGGTAATAATCCATGGTAATGACGTGCTCAGCGATAATCAGATCAAACGCCTGATGAAAAACACACGCGAAAGAAGTTTGCGTTTTATTTTCAATTCGTCCAAACTCATTGAAGAAGAATTCAGGGAAGACAAAAAGAATATTATTGACAGGTACAACGAACTGGGTAAAAGAGACGCGGTAATCCTCAGAGACACCATGTACTTCGTGG